>PITX01000005.1 GCA_017577345.1 Clostridiales bacterium | reverse complement strand
AGATTGGGCAGTGCGACCAGCGGGGTCATGTGGTAGCCGGGAATCTGACGGTGAAATTTCCTCGCATCCCTGCCGCAGGCGATCGGGAACATCTCAATTGCCCTGTCAGGATGCTTCGTGGAGACGTCACCGGTATTATGGATGATGTACTTAAAATTGTTCTTCATTTCGTACTCCTTCTGTTTCCTTTTTTATATCTGAGTTATTATAACATATATTATCGGTTTTGTCTTATTTTTTTATAAAATGTACATTGGAGTATATTTCCTGCGCATTGACTTGCGCGGCAGCAGGTGGTATATTATAGCAGAAAGAGAGGAGTGCTGCCGAAAAGAGCGAAAACATGGGGGGGCAGCACCGGAAAAACATGAAAAAAGAATTCCTGTTCCGGCTGACGGCAGGATTGCTGACGCTGTTTCTCCTGCTGCCGCACGCGGCGGCGGCAGAGGAAGGCAAAACAGCGGAACTCGATGCTCTGTTTACGACGGCTGATCTGCCGGATGCCACAATTTCAGACCTGCTCAAAGCCATGGAGGACGGCAGACTGACCGCGGAACGCCTGACGCAGATGTATCTGGAACGCATCGAGGCATATGACCTGCCGATGGAGCTTCGGACGATCATCAGCCTCAATCCGGACGCACTGACCGAGGCGAGGAAGGCGGACTGGGCGCGTGCAAAGGGTGAAACGGGCAGACTGCTCGGCATTCCTATTTTGATCAAGGACAATATTGATGTTGCCGGCATGGCAACGACCTGCGGTTCTCACAGCCGCCGTTCTGCGATCGCTTCACACGATGCGCAGGTCGTGGCACGGCTTCGCGCTGAGGGCGCGGTGATTTTGGGAAAGACGAATATGTCTACCTTTGCCGACTCGGGGAGCAATTCCATCTCGGAGATCGCTGGCATGGTCGGCAATGCCTATGACCCCTCCCGTACGCCGGCAGGCTCCTCCGGCGGCTCTGCGGTCGCAGTTGCGTGCAGCTTTGCCGCCGCTGCCCTCGGCACGGACACCGCCTCATCTCTGCGCAGACCGGCAAGCTTCGCCAATATCTATTCCCTGCGTTCCTCCTTCGGCATGGTCAGCCAGATCGGCATGGATCGTCTGAACTACGATCAGGATGTCATCGGGCCGATGTGCCGCAATGTGGAGGATATTGCGCTGATTTTTGATGTGATCGCGGGCACGGATGAAAGTGACCCCTATACCGCCGAGGCCGACAGCTATCTCCCCGAGGGCGGCTATCTGCCCGCCCTGGACGCGGACGGTCTGCAGGGCAAGCGCATCGGCTATCTGGCAAATTCCTTCGGCTATCTCTACGGGGCAGGCTCGGGTCTGCCGCTGAACAGACCGATGCCGCTGGATCGGAAAATCACCGGCATGGTCGAGCGGGCTAGGCAGACCCTCATAGACGGCGGTGCGGAGCTGATCGACCTGTCGGAGCTTCTGCCGGAGACCTTTATCGGCGCGGTTTCAGACAATGAGGACCCTGGCAATATGCGCAGGATCCGCGAGCATGTGACGCAGGTGCTGGAGGAGAACGCCATTGACGCCGTCATCTATGTTTCACAGACCGATGTGGCGGAAACGCAGGAGGATCCGAGCGGAAAGTTTGACAATCCCTCCCGATACATCAACACCTTTTCGCCGCAGGGCGGTCTGCCGGAGATGATGCTCCCGATGGGACTGTCCGAGGCTGACCCCGCAGGCGGTTTCCCGCACGCCCTGCCGTTGGGACTTTCGATATTCTCGGGCTACGGAAACGATGCCGTCCTCCTGCAGATCGCCTATGCATATGAGCAGCAGTCAAAGGTGCAGACCCATCCGTGGACAACGCCGGCACTGCCCGACCCCGACCTTGCAGACTTCGCACAGGATCTTTTGGGGCAGGTGCAGGAACTGGAGCGACCGCTCTATACACAGGCGAGCCTTGCCGCGATGGATCGTGCGGCGCAGAATCTTTCATCCATGCAGGCAGACAGCGTCGATGCCGTGACCTATCAGGCGGCAGTGCGAACGCTTGCCGAAGCTTATGATGCACTGGCACCGCTTCCGCCGGAGACAACGCAGGCAACGAAAATGCCCGCATCGAAGGAAGCGTCACAGGAAGCACAGACGCGGCTTCCGTGGGTAATTCCCGTGGCTGCTGCGGCAGCGGCTTTGTGCGTGCCGTTCTGCATTTATCTTCGAAAAAAGAAAAAGAATGATTCACCCGTCGCCGCGCATACTATGCGCGGTGATGAAAAATGAAATCTCTTTGGCTGGATACGGCGGTGCTTCCGGAGTTTCCGGTACTGGACGGTGACCGTAAAACGGAGGTACTGATCATCGGCGGCGGCATTGCGGGCATTTTGTGTGCATACCGTCTGAAGCAGGAGGGTGTGGACTGCATTCTCCTTGAGGCAGACCGCATCTGCCGCGGCGTAACGGGCAGTACGACGGCAAAGATCACGGCACAGCACGGTCTGATCTATGACAAGCTCATTGGCCGCTTCGGAACGGAGCGTGCAAAGCTCTATTATGAGGCAAATACGGCGGCGATCGGGGCGTATGAGGCATTGTCGGTCGGCTGTGATCTTGAAAAGCTGCCGTCGTGCATCTACAGCGTCAATCATCCGGAAAAGCTGGCAAAGGAGTGGACTGCGCTCAAGCGCATCGGTGCAAACGCGGAATATACCGGCACTGTGCCGCTGCCGTTTCCCGTCTCGGGCGCGATCCGGTTTCCCGATCAGGCGCAAATGCATCCGCTGAAGCTGATCGCCGCGCTGGCACCGGAGCTGAAAATCTTCGAGCATACGGCGGCAAAGGAATTTGTCGGCGATCGGGTACGCACCGACCGCGGCACGGTCACTGCCGAAAAAATCATCGTTGCGACGCATTTTCCGATTTTGAACAAGCACGGCAGCTACTTTTTGAAGATGTATCAGCACCGCTCCTATGTGCTTGCGCTCCGCAACGCACCGCTGACGGACGGCATGTATATGGACGAGGCAAAAACAGGTCTGTCCTTCCGCACGGCGGGCGATTTGCTCCTTTTGGGCGGCGGCGCACACCGTACCGGAAAACCCGGCGGCGGTTGGGCGGAGCTTGAAAAATTTGCACGCGTCCACTATCCCGAGGCGAGCGTTGCCTACCGCTGGGCAACGCAGGACTGCATGACGCTCGACGGCGTGCCGTATATCGGGCAGTATTCCGCGAACACGCCCGACCTATTCGTGGCGACGGGCTTCAATAAGTGGGGCATGAGCTCCGCCATGGTCGCTTCGATGATTTTGTGCGATCTGGTGCAGGGCAGGAAAAACCGCTATGCGCCTGTCTTTTCTCCGTCAAGGACGGTGCTGCGCCCACAGCTTGCGGTCAACACCGCAGAGGCGGTTGCCAATCTGCTCTCGTTCAGCAAAAAACGCTGTCCGCATCTGGGCTGTGCGCTCAAATGGAATGCGCAGGAGCGCACCTGGGATTGCCCGTGCCACGGCTCGCGCTTTACCGAAGACGGAAAGCTGCTGGATAACCCCGCGACCGGGGATTTGAAATAACGCTTCGCTCGAACTTATCGGTTCGGGCAATTTTTTTCACGAGATACCTTGACAGGAGAGGTATCTCGTGATATATTGTTGGCGTACGGACGGTACGGGCAGAGGTCTGCCGTCCGAGATTACCGCAGGGAGGCAACCGCATGTCCATTACTGCAGACCTTATCCGGGGTCACACGGAGACAATTATTCTGGCACAGCTGCTGCAGCATGACAGCTACGGCTACGAGATCAATAAGGCTGTCCGGCAGATTTCCGGCAACCGCTTCGAGCTCAAGGAGGCCACGCTCTACACGGCGTTCAAGCGCATGGAGGAGGCAGGGCAGATCACATCCTACTGGGGCGGTGAGCTGACCGGTGCACGCCGCCGCTATTACTGCATTACGGATGCCGGAAGAAAATACTACAACGCTCAGCTTGCCCTTTGGGAAGAAGCCAAGAGCATCCTTGACAAGCTGATCGAAACGGAGGGATAAGCATGAGAAAAAAGCTGATCGGTTATGTGGACGCGCAGTTTGCCCACCTGCCGAAGTCTGCGCAGATGCGCGATCTGCATGATGAAATTTTACTGAACACCTTAGACCGCTACGACGAGGAGATCGCCGCAGGGGCTGACGAAGAATCTGCCTACCGCACGGCGGCGGAGAGCATCGGCGATCTGGACGAGCTGATAGAGCCGCTTGCGCCGAAAAACGGTTCGACCCTGCGCAAGGTCATCGCCATCGCGCTGTATGTCTGTGCGGTCATTCCCGTGATCGCAGGCACTGCATTCGGCAATACCGGCGCGATCATCGGTGTTTGCCTGATGTTTGTGATCTGCGCCACTGCTACCTACCTCCTGCTCACTGCGAACACAACGCCGAAAACGCGGCGGCTGAAGCAGCTGCGCGCCTTGGGAATTGCGCTGTATATCGTCTGCGTTGTGCCGGTCATCGCACTGGCAGAACTCCTGCCCGGTGATGTCGGAGAAACGCTCGGCGTGTGCCTGATGTTCCTGACTGCCGCTGCGGCGACCGGACTGGTCGTCTATTCCGTTTCGAACGCGGAAAAGGCGCAGAAAGCCGCTGCGGCAACGCCTGCCGCAGAAGAAAAAGAGCCGTCCAATGCCGTGCGCGGACTGCTGATCGCCGCCTACTGGATCGCTGCGGCGGCACTGTTTTCACTTCTGGGCAATCACATCGGCTGGCCGTATGCGTGGATCGTTTTCCCGATCGCCGGCGCGGCATTTTCCGCGATCAGCGGCATCCATAACAGAAGCGTCAAAAAAATCGCCGCCGGTTTGCTCTGGATCGCCGTCAGCGTCTGCTATCTGCTGCTGACCGTAAAAACCGGCGCATGGTACGCCACCTGGCTGCTTTTCCCGATCGGTGCTGCCCTGAACGGCATCCTTTCCGGCATTTTCTCTCTGAAAACAGGAGGTAAAAAAGAATGAAACCTGTCGTAAAGATCGTACTCTGTTCCGTCATCGTCCTGCTCCTTGTCGGCTTGCTTGTCTGGGCGATCGGTCTTGACGGGAAGCTTCCCATTGCCCTTGCCCGCTATGACGATGCCGCCTACAGTGTCGGTAATACGGACGGTGAAACCGTTCTGAAAGACACCGTGACTGCGCTGGATATCGACTGGCCGAGCAGCCATGTTACTGTTTCCGCCTATGACGGCGATACGGTCATCCTACGCGAAACAGCGCAGGAAAATCAGGATAACTGTCTGCGCTACTGCGTGGAGAATGGTACGCTCCGCGTCCGCTTCTGCAAAAATACGGTTTTTAACTTTTCTTTCGGCAAAGATCTGGAAATCCTGCTTCCCGCGGCACAGTCCCTGAGCCGCATCGAGCTTGATCTTGCAAGCGCGGAGGCACAGCTCACCGCGCTGAAAGCAGATGCTCTGGAGGTTGACACTGCCTCCGGCGATGTCACGGCAGCAGATTGCTCCTTCGGGAGTGTCGAGGTCGATGGCGCAAGCGGTGCGTTCCGTGCCGAACGCTGCGACATCGGTGATTTTGAAATGGACTCCGCTTCCGGAAGTGCCGTTCTGCAGGGCAGCTTCGGTGCCGTCAGCTATGATTCTGCCAGCGGCGACCTGCTCCTCGTTTCCGACATCGCGCCGCGCAAAATCGAGATGGATACCGCAAGCGGCAACGCGGATATTACCGTTCCGGCAGATGCCGATTTCCGACTGGAGTTCGACAGCGCCTCGGGCGAGCTGACCGTCGACGGATTTGCCGGAACAAGCAAGAAAGACGGCTTCCTTTGCGGCAGCGGCATGGCGGAATACAGCTTTGACAGCGCAAGCGGCGATGTCACTCTCCGCGCCGGCTCATAATATCATCAGAAAAACCGCAGGGTCGGAACTTCCGACTCTGCGGCTCTTATCATCAGCTTCCCATGCAGGCGCGGCGCAATAGCCGCACCGTCATCTCCCAGAGCGTCAGCTTGTCGATCGCCTCCGGCGCGATGATCGGGATCTCCGCCAGTGTCCGCGCATCCGTTGCGATCGTCAGCGTGCCGAGCTGCTGCCCGGCGGCGACCGGCGCGGTCACCTCCTCACAGAGCGTCACGGTCTTCGTCACCTGCGCCTGCTCCCCTTTTTCGATCAGGATCGGAGCGCTTTCCTGCAGCACAGGCGTCAGAACAGACTGCGTTCCCAAAAGCACATTGACATCGTGAAGCGGCTCCGGCGGCTGTGCGCTGACGAGCGCATAGTTTGCAAAGCCGTAGTCGAGCAGTGCCTTGGCAGACTGGAAACGGTCGGTGGAGCTGGCACAGTGCATGACCACGGCGATCAGCTCGATGCCGTCGCGCTCCGCTGTGGCAGACAGGCAGTGCCCTGCCGCAGAGGTGAAGCCTGTTTTCAGTCCTGTCGTGCCCTCGTAGAAGCGCACGAGCTTGTTGGTGTTGGACAGCCCGAACTGCCCATCACGCACGGTGTCCATCCAAATGGTCGTGTACTTCTTGATTTCCGTGTGCTTCAGAAGCTCCCGCGAAATGACCGCCAGATCGTGCGCGGTCGTCAGATGCTCGGCGGCATTCGGCTCATCGTCCAGCCCGGTGCAGTTGACAAAATGCGTGTCCGTCAGCCCGAGCTCCGCCGCTTTTTCGTTCATTTTCTCCACGAAGGCACTTTCGCTGCCTGCCACATGCTCGGCAAGTGCTGTCGCGCAGTCGTTGGCGGAGCTGACGACCACTGATTTAAGCATCTCATCCATGCTCATCTGCTCGCCGACCTCCAGATAGACCTGACTGCCGCCCTTTCCTGCAGCCGCCTCCGAGGCGATCACCGTATCGTCCCAGCCGATGCGTCCGCTGTCGAGTGCCTCCATGACCAGAAGCAGGGTCATGATCTTCGTCACCGATGCAGGTGCAAGCCGCTCATTTGCATTTTTCTCAAAGAGCACCGTTCCCGTTGCGGCATCCATCAGGATCGCAGACGGCGCAGGAATCTCTACCGCCTCGGCATATGCCGCAGGCAGGCAGCAGAGCATCAAGGCGGCACTCAGTATAGCCGCAAAAATTCTTTTCCACATAAAAAAGCCCCCTCCGCTTCATCGCAGTACAAGCGTATGAGGCGCAGGGGACAAATAGACTCAAACGATAAATTTTTTTGCGGCGCGGGCAAAGAGTGCTTCGTTTTCGACACCGGTTACGGTAACGGAAAGCGGTGCGGAGAAATCCAGCGTGAACATCTCCATAAAGCTCTTGGCGTTGACGGTGCGTTCCTGATCCTGCACCTGCACGGAATAGGGCTGCAGGGTGGCAAGACCGACAAATTCCTTCACATCGTTGAGTGACGCGAAATGTATGTTCATTTATGACCTCCGAAGAAAGGACTGTACATTTGCCGGGAAAGTTGCTAAAATGGATGTGTTCGTATTATACTGTTCGTCCATCGCGAATTGCAATACATTTTTTGCCAAATTTTCCTAAGCGATTTTGGCGGTTTTTTGGGGAAAATATATGAAATTTCACTGTTTTACACTGGGATGCAAGGTAAACCAATATGAAACGCAGGCGATGGAGCAGCAGTTGACCGCACTCGGTCACGAAGCTGCTTCGGAGGAGCAGAGCGATGTGCTGATCGTCAACACCTGCACGGTGACCTCAGTCGCTGACCGGAAAAACCGCACCCTCATCCACCGCTTGCGTCGGGAATATCCGGAGGCGATTTTGGGTGTCTGCGGATGCTACGCACAGGTCAGCACCGATGAGGTGCGCTCGATGGGGGCGGATGTGATCTCCGGAAGCGGCGGTCGGCAGGAATTTGTGCAGATGCTTCTGCAGGCGTACCGCGAGCGGGTACAGCTTGTATCGGTCGATCAGGCACTGAAGCGGTGTACCTTTGAGATCCTTCCTGCAGGCGGTCTTTCCGAGCGGACACGCGCCATGCTCAAGGTGCAGGACGGCTGCAGTAATTTCTGCACCTACTGCATCATCCCCTACGCCAGAGGACCGGTGCGTTCGCTTCCGATCGAAGAGGCAGTGGCGCAGACAAAGGCACTTGCCGATGCAGGCTATCGGGAGATTGTGGTCACGGGCATCGAGATCGCCTCCTGGGGCTGGGATATCAAGGACGGCAGTCGCTTTGCCGACCTTGCCGAGGCGATCTGCGCTGCCGCACCGCAGGTGCGTATCCGACTGGGCTCTCTGGAGCCGCGCATCATTGACGAGGACTTCTGCCGCAGGCTTTCGATATTTGACAATTTCTGCCCGCAGTTTCACCTGAGCCTGCAAAGCGGCAGCGATACCGTCCTGCAGCGGATGCACCGCAAATATGACAGCGCACGCTATTATGAAAGCGTCTGCCTGCTGCGCCGCTTTTTCCCCGGCTGTGCCGTCACGACCGATCTGATCGTCGGCTTTCCCGGTGAGACAGAGCAGGAGTTCCGGGAATCCCTGGACTTTGCGGAAAAATGCGGTTATTCCGCCATGCACATTTTCCCGTATTCCCGCCGCGCCGGAACGCCTGCCGATGCGATGCCCGAACAGATCTCCAAGGCGGTCAAGGCCTCGCGTGCGGCAAGGGCGTCGGAGGTGGCGGCGGCTCTGCGCGAAAAGTACGATGCCGCGCTCATCGGCACGGTGCAGGAGGTGCTCTTTGAGCAGGTCGAGAACGGCTGCTTTACCGGCCATGCGAAGAACTATGTCAAGGTCTATGCCCATGGCGAAGGTTTACATAACACCATTCACTCCGTGCGGATCACAAAGCTCCGCGCCGACGGCGTAGAGGGCGAATTGCTGTAAACAGAAACGAAAGGGGCTGCCGCAAAATTCGCAATTTGCACAACACTGTCATTTCGTAGAGACCGATGCCCTTGTCCCTCCTGCGAAAGAGAAGCGCTTCATCCTTTGTCCCCCTTGTGAAAGAGAAACGCTTCATCCTCTGTCCCCCTTGTGAAAGAGAAACGCTTCATCCTCTGTCCCCCTTGCTAAAGGGGGTGGCACGGCGTAAGCCGTGACGGGGGATTTCATTAGATTTCTAATTCTGCGAATTGGAAAATGATTATGAATAAACGGAGAGGAAACCCCTCCACCGCTTCGCGGTCCCCCTCCCCTTAGCAGGGGAGGACAAAAGCGCGGCGCACCGAAACCCTGTCATTCCGAGCAGCCGTCAGGCTGCGAGGGAATCTGTCCGTAACAGATTTCAGATTTTTACCTTTTATCGGGAAAGGTCAAAAACCGGCAGGGACAGATTGCACCCGCATACCCGCAAGGGGCACGCCATATCCGTAAGGCGGCAAAGCCGCCAACGGCTATGCAGGGGGTACGCCGCATCCGTAAAGCTCCTTCGTCGCTAACGGCTGCGCAGCCACGCCGATTTGCAATCGGCTCGCAATGACAGGTATCCTGATGCTATTCTTCTTTTTGACGGTTACGGACTTTTTTGACAGTCTGAATTGCGCACCGATGCTTCGGCATCGGTGCGCAATGCTTATCTTGTATGCAATTTCACAATTTTGCGACTGCCTATTGTTTTTTATTCCAATTCGTCCAGATTCTTGCCGAATGCCGGCAGGCAGTGCGCCATGAACCAGTCCAGCTCGGGCAGCTGCATGGCATCCAGTGCTTTTCTGGTCTGTGCCGCGGCAGACTCAAATTCCAGATTGCCTGCCTTCAGCTCCTCAATGCACTTGATGTGCGCCGACAGCTTATCGGCGGCCTTGACGATGTCCAGCACGCTTTCGTCATCCTCATGCACGAGGGGCGCGTAGCTTTCCCGAAGCTGCTCCGGCAGCATGGCGAGGAGCTTGTCACCGCTGACGCGTTCGACCTGCTTGTATGCCTTCTTGATGTCGGGATTGTAATACTTGATCGGGGTAGGCAGGTCGCCCGTGAGGATCTCCGAGGCGTCGTGGAACAGTGCCGCGGTGGCACAGCGGTCGGGCTCGGCGGGAAGACCGAGAATGTCGCGGCGGATCAGCGCAAGCGCGTGTGCCAGCACGGCGACCTGATGGCTGTGCTCCTGAATATTCTCGGAAAAGGTGTTGCGCATCAGCCCCCAACGGGTGATATAGCGCATACGCGACAGGAGTGCGTAAAACTGATATTCTTCCATCGTGACCTCCGATCAGCGGTGATGCGTCCGGCGGGCGGGGAGCTCCGGCAGCCCGAGAAGCTGCGGCCAGTCCTCGTGGCGGATCGCAGTCAGTGTCTCAAGATACAGTGCATAAAATTCCTCTGCACTGTCCGGCTTACGCAGTGCATCGGTCAGCCAGAGGCATGGCTCGGGACGCCATTGCCCGAAACGCTTGGCGAAGGTGTGACCGACGCCCATGACCTCTGCAAAGGGAAGCATCCGGTAGAAAAACTGACCGTCGAGGCTGTTCAGACGGTGGATGCTGTCCTGATCTAATTTGCGCAGGTACTTGCGCAGACCGAGATTCTGACGGACGAGCTCGCGTCCGGCGTCGGAATGTCTGCCGCCGAAGAGCGTAACAAGGACGCAGAGGGTCTGCAAAAGAAGTGTGAGCACCATCAGACCGACGCAGTCTGCCGCAGCGGCAAACAGCACAAGAAGCAGTGCCGAAACCGCGCCGACAAGAAGCCGCATGGCGCGGTGCCTGCGGGTGATCGCGTCTGCCGCCTGCTGAACGAGATAGCACAGAGCTGTGGAGATGACTGCCAAAATCGGCAGCAGCAGCCAGCGGATGGCATTGGCGGGCAGGATGACATCAAAGGTGGACAAACAGACAAAGAAGCCTGCCAAAAGAATGATGGCGCGGAGCAGATAGGGACTGCCCGGCTTTTTCGCAAAGATCCGGCGCAGCCATGCGGCGCGGAGCGGGGCTGAGGCAGAGCCGGCTACGGCACGGAAGCGCTGACCCTGCAGATCGCAGACCGGACCTGCGCGGAAGATCGCCTGAAAGAGCTTCTGCTCTGACGGCTTGCGTTCGTTGCCCATGTCCATCTGCCTGCGCAGGATGATGCGACCGCGGGCATTACAGTGGATGGCGATATAGCCGAGGTTGCCCCAGTGCGCCAGCGTCGCGGCAATATCCGGAAGCTCGCCGTAGAGCTGGCACGGGATCTCGCCTGCCGTCGTCTCCATGGCAGCGGTCTGCTGCGTCATCGGCAGAAGGGGCTTTTCGCGCAGGAAGAAGAACCAGTATACCAGTGCGGCGGCAACCAGCACATAAAAGGCGATCTGGTTGAAGCTCGTCGTCTTGCCGGGAAGATGGTGCAGGGTAAAGGAATCCGGCTCGAAATTCAGGAACATTTCCAGCGTTTCGTGATCCTTCAGCGGCGCGGCAGAGTGGATGACGAGGTCGTTTTCCTTCAGCTCGATGTCAAGGTAGTTGTCGATGACATTACCGTAGTAGGAGCTGTTCCATGTCGGCTGTATCGTGACGGGAGCCGGGAAGGTCATTGTCAGAGCAAGCTCGTCGATCGGATATTCCCAGCCCTGCTCGATCAGGAAAATATGGAACTGCTGACCGTCCGCGGTCTCCACGGCGTCACGCGGAAGCAAGTAGGTGCAGACGAAGGTCTGTGTGCCGGTAAAGCCGCTGCCGTTGGAGAAGCGGATACAGCTGACGCCGTTGACCTGCGTTTTGGAATATTCGCCGCCCGAGGCGTTGACACTGCCTGCGGCGGAGTTCAGCGGAAAGAGGAAGGTCTCCGGCGCGGAGACGAACTGAACGACGGCGGTGACCTTGACAGAGGCGGCACCGTCGGCATCGACCGTGATCTCCTGCGTCAGCGAGGTGATCCGGTTATTTTCGGCACTGACGCTGACCGTGAGCGCGGAAAGCAGGATCAAACAGAGAAAAACAATCAAAAAACGCCGCACAAGCTCACCTCCCTCGGCATTTTCGTAGATACCATACCATAAAAGCGCGAAAAATGCAAGACCGACACGAATTCGCAAAGGCATTCGGAAAGCTACGCAAATTTCGACAGATTTCCCTCCTGCGGATGGCATATGCTTTTTAGGGAGGGGATAAAATGAAAAAGAAATTTCTGCTTGCGGCGGCAGTTGCCGTGGCAGGCGGCGCGGCACTGCATTTTCTCTATGAGGCCGTGCCGAATCCGCTGACGGCACTCATCTCGCCGATCAATGAGAGCGTGTGGGAGCATTTGAAGTTGCTGTTCTGGCCGATGCTGCTGACTGCCTTCTGGCTGTCGCAGAACACTTCCGACCGTTATGCGCTGTGGAGCGGGATCTTTGTTGCGGAGCTGATCATGCCGCTGTTTCTGCTGGGAGTCTATTATCTGCTGCAATGCGGCTTCGGCGTGGTCAGCCTGCCGCTCGATATCGGGCTGTATGCCGTAACGATGATCCTCGGCTTCCTCACTGCCTATCTGATTTTCCGCAGCAAAAAACTGGAGGGTGCCGCGGTCTGGCTGCTGCTGCCGGTGATCTTCTACGGCGCAAGCCTGATTTTGTTCACCTTTGCCGCACCGCAGCTTGCCGTTTTTATACCGCCTGCGGCGTAATATGTCCATATCTTGTGGAAAGCCCTCAAATGGCGCACAACTTTTCTGATTTGCGGGAAAAAATGAAATTTTCGGTTGACTTTTCTGCGCCTTTTGCGCTATAATATCATCTGCGCAAATATGTGCGAACATTTTTTGATTGCTGCGGTCATTTTGACTGTTGAGCATAATCTTACAGGAGGTGTACACGAGATGCTGCGTACCTATCAGCCCAGAAAGCGCCATCGCGCAAAGGTCCATGGATTCCGCAAGAGAATGGCTACCGCCAACGGCCGCAAGGTCCTTGCCCGCCGCCGTGCAAAAGGCAGAGCTGTCCTGTCCGCCTAAGGAGCCGTGACCGCACCATACTGTCTGAATGTCAATCCGGGGCGAATGGAGTAGCTTTCTCTGTTCGCCTTCTTTTCTGCCCGTGAGGAAGTACCATGGTCGTATCGCTGAAAGAAAACAATGTTTTCCGCCGTCTGTACTATAAGGGCGCGAGTGCCGGCAATCGCCATCTGGTGATTTACTGCCGTCGCAACTCACTCGGCATCAACCGACTGGGGCTGACCGTCAGCACCAAGCTCGGACATGCTGTCGTGCGCAATCGGATGCGCCGCAGACTGCGCGAGATCGTCCGCCTGAATGAAGGGCGTCTGCAAAACGGCTATGATATTGTCATTGTGGCGCGCAATGCCGCCGTGGAGGCGGATTTCACCGCGCTGACCGGATCGTTCCTGACGGTTGCGGGCAGAGCCGGGATTCTGAAGCCATGAAGTACTTCTTCCTCCGGCTCATCCGCTTTTACCGCAAGCACATTTCTCCGGTCTTTCCCGGCAAATGCCGTTTTATTCCCACCTGCTCGGAATACGGCATTGAGGCGATCGAAAAGTACGGCGCGGCAAAGGGCGGCTGGCTGACATTCAAACGGTTACTACGGTGCAACCCGTTCAACCACAGTGATCCTTACGATCCTGTGCCGTGACCCATCTCCCATTTCAGGAGGAACACAATGATTGATTTACTGATCCAACAGCCCTTCGGTTATGTGATGGAGTTTTTCTATAACTTCTTTCATAACTACGGCATTGCTCTGATCCTGTTCTCCCTGGCGGTCAAGCTGATCCTGCTGCCTGCCAGTGCCAAGAGCAAGAAGAGCATGATGAAGACCTCGCGTCTGCAGCCGAAGGTCAAGCAGATCGAGCTTGCCTGCGGCGACGATAAGCAGAAGTATCAGCAGGAGGTCAACGCGCTTTATAAGGAAGAGGGCGTCAGCATGTTCGGCGGCTGCCTCTGGTCGCTGATCCCGCTGCTCATCCTCCTGCCCCTGTATTCCGTGATCCGCTACCCGCTGGAGTATCTGCTCCATGTCGGTGAGGAAACCGAGGCATTCAAGGCCATCAAGACGGCGTACGAGGCAGTCAACGGCGATGTCAGCAAGCAGGTCTACTGGCAGCTTTCGGCAACGAGAGACATCGAGACCTATGCCGCCGGCATCATGGACGGTCTGAAGAACATCAACTACAACTTCCTCGGCATCGACCTGAGCGTTGTGCCGGATTGGAAGATCTGGACGCTGCACGGCTGGTCAGCCATCGGCGGCGCACTGGTCCCGCTGATCTCCGGCGGCTTCAACTACCTGTCCATGTTCATCAGTCAGAAGATGAACAACACCGTCATCCGCAACGAGGATGGTGAGGCGGACGAAGCGGCTGCCAAGTCTGCACAGACCGGCAAGGTGATGAATCTTCTCATGCCTGCCATGTCCATCTGGTTCGGCTTCATCATGCCGCTCGGCCTGTCTATCTACTGGATCGCGCAGAGTGTGTTCGGCATCATTCAGGATTATTTCCTGACGAAGCACTACAAGAAGGTCTATGACGCAGAGGACGAGATCAAGCGTCAGAAGGCCGCGGCGCGTGCCGAGGAGGAAGCCGAAAAGGAGCGCATCCGTGCCGCTAAGCGGGCTGCAAATCCCGATGGCATTACGGAGAACACCAGCAAGAAAAAGCAGCAGCAGCGCGAGAAGCAGGAGCGTGAAGCGGCTGCAAAGGAATTTGAAGCAAAGAAGCTTGCCGAGCAGGGCGGTGTACCGGAGGACGGCGCACAGAATGCCGGCGGCGAAGCGAACCGTCCCTACGCACGCGGCAGAGCCTATCAGGCCGACCGCTACAAGGACGAAGAGTAAGGAGAAAGCATGGAAAAATTTATTGTCACGACCGGCAAGACCATCGAGCTTGCCATCGAGGCGGCACTGGAACAGCTCAAGCTGGACCGCGACAGCGTGTCGGTCGAAGTACTGAAGAATGCGCGTTCCGGTTTTCTGGGCATCGGCGCATCGCCTGCAGAGGTCAAGGTGACCTATGAGGCTCCCGATGAGGAAGCCGCTCCCAAGACCGCGCTGTCCTCGGCATCCAGATCGAAGCCGAAGGAGCGTCCCGAGATCAAGGCTGCCGCAGCCGGCGGCGTGATCTCCCGTCCCGGCAAGAAGCCCGTGCAGGAACAGAAGCAGAAGCCCGAGCAGAAGTCCGACCGCCGTCCCGAAAAGAAGGAACGCCGTCCGGAAAAGCCCGTCAAGGTAGAAGCTCCCGCTCCCGCAAAGACCTACGCACCGGCACAGCCCGGCAGTGTGGAAGAAAAGATTGAGCTTTTCCTCAAGGGACTGCTGGAGCACATGGGCTCCGATGCCGTTCCGCACGCCTTCAGGATCGACGACGAGTGCTACCGCGCAGAGCTGGTCGGCGGTGATTCGGGTCTTCTGATCGGTCGACGCGGCGATACGCTCGATGCGATCCAGTATCTGACAGGCTATGCCGTCAACCGTGACCGCGAAAAGCGTCTGCGCATCAGCGTAGATGCCGGCGACTACCGCCTCAAGCGTGAGGAAGCACTGCAGCAGCTTGCGAAGAAAATGGCAGCCAAGGCCGCCAAGTACCACCGCAATTTCACCCTGGAGCCGATGAACGCCTATGAGCGTCATGTCATCCACGCGGCGCTGCAGGACTATCCGGGTGTGACCACCTTCTCCACCGGCACCGAACCGCATCGCCGGATCGTCGTTGCCTATTCGAAGGAAGCGTAAACGAATAACAAAACCAAACGGTGCATCTCATTCGAGGTGCACCGTTTGGTTTTGCAATAGATACGCGGATCACATTCTCTCCGGGGCTGCAAAGCCGAGCAGGTCAATACACTCCTCCAAGGCGCGTTTGGCAAGGCAGATCAGCGCGACATAGCCCTGCTGTTTGCCCTCGTCCGGCTCAGTCAGGATATGCGTTTCGTGGTAGAACTTGTTGACCGCGCCTGCCAGCTCGTAGGCGTATGAACAGACGGCGGTGGGCGTGGAGTCGCGGTAGGCGATCGCAAGCTGGTCGGGCATCTGCGCCAGCTCCAGCTGCAACGCCTTTGCCTCCGCGCTGTCTGCCGCCGCGATCGAAAGGCCGGCGGTGTCCTTGCCGTAGCGATTCAGGATGGACTTGATCCGGACGATCGTGTAAAGCAGGTACGGACCGGTGTTGCCCTCAAAGGCGGAGAAGCGTTCCAGATCGAAGATATAATCCTTCGTTGCGAGGTTGGACAGATCGCCGTACTTGAGTGCGCCGACGGCGATGATCTTTGCAGTCTGCTTTGCCTCCTCGGGAGAGAGCGTCTGATTTTCAAGGTTTTTCTGCTCAATATAGCTCGTGATGTCCGCGATCAGCGTTTCCAGACGCATCACGCCGCCGCTGCGCGTTTTGAAGGGCTTGCCGTCCTTGCCGTTCATCGTGCCGAAGCCGATGTGCTGCAGCTCCGTTCCGTCGGGAACGATGCCGCTCTTGTGCGCAGCACGGAACACCTGCTCAAAGTGCAGGCTTTGCCGCTTGTCGGTCAGGTAGAGGATCTTGTCGGGGTGATAATCCTCCATGCGCTGTACGATCGTGGCAAGATCGGTGGTCGCGTAAAGGGTCGCGCCGTCGCTCTTGACGAGAATACACGGCGGCAGCTCCTTTCTGTCGCCTTCTTCTGCGACGGGGATGACCTTTGCGCCCTCACTCTCGATCAGAACACCCTGTGCGTCCAGACGCTCCAACATCGGCGGGATATATGCTTCGGCATCACTTTCGCCCTTCCAGATGTCGAAGCTGACATTCAGATTTTCGTAATTACGCTTCAGATCGGCAACGGAGACGCGCATGATATGCTCCCAAAGAGCATAGTAGCCGCGCTTGTGCTGCTGTAGGAAAAAAGTTGCCTCATGTGCCTGCCGCGCAAAGTCCTCATCGACCTTGCTCTTGGCACTGGCGGTGGGGTAGATCTCCTCCAGCTCGGAGATGGTAAACGGCGCCTCGGACGGGGATTCACCGGTGAAGCTGTCGTCAAAATAAGGAAGCTCCGGCTGACGCAGGCGAAGCTCCGCGATGATCAGACCCATCTGCAGACCCCAGTCGCCCAGATGGATGTCACCGACGACGGTGTTTCCGAAGTAGCGGTAGATACGCTTGATGCTTTCACCGATGATGGCTGAGCGCAGGTGTCCGATGTGCAGAGGCTTTGCGACATTCGGACCGCCGTAGTCGAGCACCACGGTGCGTGTATCCTGCTCGCCGCATACGCCGAGCTTGTAAGATCTGCGCATATCCTCGGTGTGGGCGGCAAGGTAGTCCTCGCGCACGCGCAGGTTGATGAAGCCGGGATTGACCGCCTCCGCGGCGGAGAAAATGTCGGTATCCTGCAGCTTCGCCGCCACATCGCTTGCGATCATGATCGGTGCCTTATGCGAGGTCTTTGCAGCGGGCATGGCAC
>PITX01000057.1 GCA_017577345.1 Clostridiales bacterium | reverse complement strand
GTCTGCAGTTCTTCGCAGATGGTGATCAGATGTGCCGAATGCTCCATCAGTCTGCTGATCTTCTTTTTCAGAAGTGACAGTTGAAGTCGCTCACCGAGCTGTTTCGGGCGGTCAACAAAATAATAATCGTCGCAGAGGTAGGTCACGATCGGGATATGCCGGTCTTCGGATATTTTCAGTGCGATGTCATATAGGAACTTACCTAAACCGGGTGCCGCAAAGATCAGCTCCGGTCTCTGCACATCCAGCCATTGCTTCAATGCGGCATTATACCAGTGTGCACCCTTCCACATGATGTCACGCAGCAGCATCCTGCCCGCCCGTTTATTTTTCCGGCTCCGGTAGAGCTTTTCATCCTGTGCGTTTTCAAACATTTCATGCCGATCCGTGTTGATCTCCGAATGGTCGATCTGTCTGCCGCGTACACGGAAAAAGGAGATATAGCTTTTCAGAACATCCTTGTCCGTCACGCGGAAAAATGACGAACAGCGGTCAACATCCGGAATTGTCGGATAAATATAGAGCTGGCACAGTGCTTCCTTCGGGTATGCGTGAACCAACTGAAGCAGTGTCTTTCCCATATTCTGATATGTCGTAAGCGGATTATGGCTGATGATGAGTACCTTTTTCATTGCGCAAGTCGCATCTCCGTCAGTAGTTTGTCTCCTGCTTGCCTTCTGCGGACAGGTCAGACTCTTGATATGCCTCTATTTCTGTAAGTCTGTCTTGATTTTCGTGGTAGATATTTCCTTGGTGCGCGGAAGATAGACCACCTCGCACTGTTCTTTCAGAAAATCAAATTTCCCTTCCCAGTCATCTCCCATAACAAAGGTGTCAATATGGTACAGTGCAACATCTGTTTTCTTCTGATCCCAGCTTTCCTCCGGAATGACCAGATCTACAAAGCGTATGGATTCGAGAAGTGCTTTCCTCTTCTCATAGGGAAAATAGCAGACCTTGTTCTTCTCGTTTTTGTTAAATTCATCGGTGGACAGGGCAACAATCAGATAGTCTCCGAGCTGCTTTGCCCGCCGCAATAAATTGATATGTCCGTAATGGAGCAGATCAAATGTTCCGTATGTAATAACGCGTTTCATTGATATAGTCTCCTTTGCAATTCGTCCGCGACTGCCTTGGCGGCATTACCTGCATACGGAGCAAATCTTCTGCAGAAGGCAGCCGTTCGATCCGAAGCTGCCGCAGTGTCCAGCTCCTGTATCTGCTGTAAAAGCGTATCCTCATCCCTGCAGATCTCACATGGAAGTGTCTCTGACAGGTCCAGATAAAGACCGCGCTTTTCCTCGTATTCCGCAAGGTCATAGGCAAAGCAGAGCATCGGCCTGCCAAGAATTGAATAGTCAACAAAGGCACTCGAATAGTCAGAAATCAAAAGATCGGCAATCTCATACAGCTCATTGAGCTTTTCATATGCAGACACATCGCGCAGAAAAACGCTGTCGTGCAGTTCCAAAGCTGCGCTGACTGCATAATGCGCACGAATCAGCAAAACATACTCGTCTCCGAGCAGTTTTTCCCATTTTTCCATGCTGATCGGCGGTGCAATATAGTTTTCGCGGTTTTCATTTATCAGGTATTCTCTGTAGGTCGGCATATACAATATGACTTTTTTCTCCGGCGGGATACTCAGTTTGTTACGGATGCCCGCACAGTCCGCCGCGGAAAAATGCTTCAGTTCATCATTCCTCGGAAGATCCGCCATCAAAAATGCATTTTTGTCCGCCTGCAGCACCCGTGAAAGGATTTCAAGGTCATACTCACTCTGTGCACAACGAATGGCAAGGCGGTCCGGTCTGGAAAGTCGGATTCCCCACCGCGCTTCCTTGCTGTTCTCCTCACCGCAGATTTTTTTCAGCGGCGTACCGTGCCATGTTTCTATCCGGATAATTCTCGGGTTTCGCAGCTGCAGTCCGCGATCCATCCCGGAATTGCTGACCCATACCCGGCTGGTGAAGAGCGTGAGAAAAAAGCGCACTGTGTCGATCTTCACCTTTTCCCCTCTCGGTATGCTGACCTGTTCCGGATCAACAAACGCCCAGATCAGCCGCCAACCCTCAAATTCTCTTCTGCGGCATATCTCATCATAGATTGCACGGGGGCTGTCATCAAATTTTCTGCCTCCGAAGGATGCAAAAATGATCTGCTTTTTCCGGATCGGGAAAAGATATGTGATCAGCAGGATGCACCGCAGAATACGAAATCCAAATCGGAGCAGCGTTGCGTGAGATTTCAAATAGTTTATCATCCGAAGTCTCATAGTTTTTCGTCCTTTCGTGTCCGCAATTCCCGTTTGCCTTGTGCTCCAGGGAGAACTGCAGTTAAATCGATCTGTCATTCTGATCGGCAGCAGAACTTATGAAACCTCGCAGCAGTCTCTCAGGATTACTATCTGTGATATTTCTTTACCCCGTTAAGGCAATAGCCTGCAAAGCATCGCAGGGATTTCCCCAGCGGCAGCTTCAAATAGCTTCTGTATACCCTCCAGCGATTTTTTGCGCTGTTCCACTTGTTGAAGGAGCGGGAATCCGGTATGACGCGGTAAACGCTCAGGGCTTCCTCGCAGCCAACCGCCCTGCCGCATTTTTTCAGCAGCTCCAGCCAAAAAACATAGTCCTCATGATAGTAATCTGGATGAAACCGCTGTTCACCGATTGCTTTTCCGGAAACAATGGCTGTGGAGCAGCCAATGACATTCACCGAGAGCATCTGTTCAAAGTCGGTCTCCTGCGGCACGCAAAATTGCTTTTCTGTTCCGCTTCCGTCCTCATATTTCATCATATAGGAGCAGTAAACGGCATCTGCTCCCGTTTGCTGCGCCAGATGCAGCTGCTTTTCCAGCTTCTCGGGGTACCAGTAGTCGTCGCTGTCAAGAAACGCGATCATCTCGCCCTGAGCCAGATCAATACCGGCATTTCTCGTTCGTGCAACTCCGATATTCTTCTCATTTCTGATCAGGCGGATTCTCATATCCTTTTCGGCAAGCTCTTGAACAACCGCGCAAGTCCCGTCCGATGAGCCGTCATCAATGACAAGCAGCTCCCAACAATTATATGTCTGACTTTGTACGGATTCTATAGCCTGACGAATAAACCGCTCCGCATTATATGCAGGCATGATCACAGAAACGGAGGGGAACTCTTTCATATCCATCATCTTGCACCTCTCGAGAAGAATACAGTCGCAAATGTCCGCAGCAGACACCGCGCATCAAAACCGCAGGAGCAGTTCCTGATATACTCAATATCGAAAATAATCTTTTCCTCCGGCTGCAGCTCATAGCCGCCGTTTACCTGTGCATGTCCGGTCAGCCCGGGCAAAACATACATTCTCTGCCGGTAGCCTTCTATGTATGTATCAAACACATCGTAAAACTCCGGGCGTTCCGGGCGTGGCCCGACAAAGCTCATATCTCCTACGAGAATATTCAGCAGCTGCGGAAGCTCGTCAATTCTGAAGCAGCGCAGCACCTTGCCGAAGGATGTGACGCGGGGATCATCCTGTGCCGCCCACTGTGCGCCGTCTTTCTCTGCATCCTTTCTCATGCTGCGGAATTTCAGCAGCACAAACGGTTTCTCATCCTTGCCGAGGCGTACCTGCCGATAGATCGGATTGGCGCGGGTATCCACAGCGACCATTACGGAAAGCAGGAGCATCGGTGCAAGCAGTACGATCAGCAAAACAGCTGATACTGCGATGTCAAACAGGCGCTTGACAAAAAAGAAAAACCGTTTGCCGTGCGGTGCTTCGATCGTTTCCACCGTGACCTTCTCTTTTTTATCTGCAAAATCTTGCAAAGACAGTACTTCCTGCGTAACTGTTGCCATGTGCATCATTTCTCACTTTATCGTTCGGTATTTTTTTTCGCTGGCTTTTCCAACCTAAGCTATTATATCATAGCATCAGCTAAAAATCTATATTTTTTTCACTCCCTGCCTACATTATCTGCTGCTGATCGCCATGATTTTTTCTTTTTTGATCTATAACACTTCTATTTGACAAAAACACATTGACTTTCTTGGTTTTTGTATATATATTTCATCATAGAGTATTATGCGATCGTCTGCATCTACTACTTGAAATGAAATGGGGGAGGATACATGTCCCAGGAGCTGATCCGCTTGACAAGCCTTGTCATGGAGTTTGACGGGGAACGCGTTTTGGATTCCATCAATCTCTATATCAACGACAAGGAATTTCTTACCCTGCTCGGTCCGAGCGGCTGCGGTAAGACCACCACACTTCGTGTCATCGGAGGCTTTTTGACGCCGACATCCGGCGATGTTCTGTTTGACGGGAAACGAATGAACGATGTTCCCGCATACCGGCGAAAGATCAACACGGTCTTCCAGCGCTATGCTCTGTTCCCGCATCTCGATGTCTATGACAATATCGCATTCGGTCTTCGCATTGCGAAGCTCAATGAGCAGGAGATCGACGAACGCGTGACGGAAATGCTGGAGATCGTTTCTCTCAAGGGATTTGAAAACCGCAAGGTCACTTCCCTCTCCGGCGGTCAGCAGCAGCGTGTGGCGATTGCACGCGCGCTGGTCAACCGACCCAAGGTGCTGCTTCTGGACGAGCCTCTGGGCGCACTCGATCTGCGTCTGCGCAAAGATATGCAGAACGAGCTCAAACGCATCCAGCAGGCGATGGGCATCACCTTCATCTATGTCACGCATGATCAGGAGGAGGCTCTTACCATGTCCGATACCATTGTCGTCATGGATAAGGGCAAGATCCAGCAGATCGGCAGACCGGAGGATATATATAACGAGCCGAAAAATGCTTTTGTTGCAGACTTTATCGGTGAATCCAACATTCTTGACGGCATCATGCTCGAGGACTACAAGGTCAAATTCTTCGGCAGAGTCTTTGCCTGTGTGGACAAGGGCTTTGAAAAGAACGAGCCGGTCGATGTGGTCATCCGACCGGAGGATATCGACATTGTCAGTGCGGAGGAGGGTCATCTGTGCGGCACCGTCACCTCCGTCACCTTCAAGGGCGTCCACTACGACACCATTGTCGATTTCAAGGGCTTTAAGTGGCTCATCCAGACAACGGATTTCTGCCCCGAAGGCTCCTACATCGGCATCCGCCTGAATCCGGAGGATATTCACATCATGCACAAGAGTGAATACTCCGGCATGTTCGGCGATTACAGCTCGTATTCCGCGGAATATGACGAGATCGCCGACGCGGAGGGCAGTGAAGATGAAGCGTAAATGGCTCTCCGGTCCTTATGTGCTGTGGATGGTGCTGTTTACCCTGATCCCGCTCGGTGTCGTCGTCTATTACGCTCTTACCGACTCGGTGACCGGTGCGTTCACACTCTCCAATCTGGCAAATTTCGCAAATTACTGGCCGATCTTCCTGCGCTCCATCTGGCTGAGTATCTTTGCTACGCTGATCTGTCTGCTCATCGGCTATCCGGTGGCATACTTTATTGCCCACTGCAAGCCGTCTGCGCAGCGTCTTCTGCAAATGCTGATCATGCTGCCGATGTGCATCAGCTTCCTGCTTCGCACGCTGGCATGGGTCGCGCTGCTGGAGGATACCGGCATCATCAACAATTTCCTGACCTCCATCGGGCTGTCTCCCCTGCCGCTCATCCGCAACAACGGCGCGGTCATTCTCGGCATGGTGTATAACTATCTTCCCTATATGATCCTTCCCCTGTTCACAGTCATCATGAAGATCGATCCGCGTCTGATCGAGGCGGCGGAGGATCTCGGCTGCAACAGCCGTCAGGTCTTTTCCAAAGTCGTCCTGCCGCTGTCCGTTCCCGGTATCGTTTCCGGAATCACAATGGTCTTTGTCCCCGCCGTGTCTACCTTTTATATCTCTCAGAAGCTCGGCTCGCCGGGAACCATTCTGATCGGCGATGTGATCGAATCGCAGTTCAAGGCTGCTTACAATCCCAATCTGGGTGCCGCCCTTTCTCTCGTTTTGATGGTGCTGATCTTCATCTGTGTCTGGATCATGAACCGTTTCACCAACGAGGACGATGAAGAAAGCATGGTGACGCTATGAAAAAAGTCAACCGTATTTTTACCGTCATCGTCTTTATTTTCCTGTACATCCCGATGATCGTACTGGCAGTTGCTTCCTTCAACAAGGGCATGGATATTGCCGTCTTTCAGGGCTTTACCCTGAACCAGTACAGAGAGCTGTTCCGGGATGACGACCTGCTGAGGCTGCTCGGCAATTCACTCATCATTGCCGTCATTTCCAGTCTGATCGCCACCGTGCTCGGCACGGTCGCCTCCCTGGGCATCCATTCCATGCGCGGCAGACTGCGCTCGGCGGTCATGGCACTGACGAATATTCCGATGACCAATCCGGATATTGTCACCGGCGTTTCACTCGCCCTGCTGTTCGCCTTTACCGGCGTTCTCCTGCGCATCAACTCCGTGCTCGGCTTCTGGACGCTGCTGATCGCCCATATTACCTTCAGTCTCCCCTATGTCATTCTGAATGTCATGCCGAAGCTGGCGCAGATGGATCCCGATCTGACGGAGGCCGCGCTTGACCTCGGCTGCACCCCCGTGCAGGCATTCTTCAAGGTCGTACTGCATGAGATCATGCCCGGTATCCTTTCCGGTGCGCTGATGGCATTCACCATGTCCCTGGACGATTTCGTGATCTCCTATTTCGTCACCGGCTCCGGCTTTGTCACCTTGCCGGTCGAGATCTACAGCTACACGAAAAAGCCCATTCAGCCGAAGGTCTACGCCATGTTCACGCTGATCTTCGTAGCAATTCTGCTTCTGATGGTCACGATGAATCTGCTGCAGGCGCGTGACAGCTCCAAAAAGCTGCGCCGAAAGGAGGCGCACAGATGAGACGACTGTTTTCTCTGCTCGTTGCTGCCTCTCTGCTTGTCTGCGTGCTGTCTTCCTCCGTTTCCGCCGCAGAAACCGTGACGATCAACGTCTATAACTGGGGGCAGTACATCGCCGACGGCACGGATGACAGCATTGATGTGATCGACGAATTTGAATCCGCCTACCCCAATATCAAGGTCAACTACATGACCTTTGACAGCAACGAAAGCATGTATACCAAGCTCAAGGCAGGCGGCTCCACCTTCGACATCATCATTCCGTCGGATTATATGGTCCAGAAGCTGATGGACGAGGATATGCTCGAGCCGCTGGACTTTGCCAATATTCCGAACTTCGAGTATATTGACGACAGCTTCAAAAACCTCGCCTATGACCCCGAAAATCTCTATTCTGTTCCCTACACTTGGGGCAGTGTCGGCGTGATCTATAATACGAAGTATGTCAGCCCGGAGGACATCGGCGGCTGGGATCTGCTTTGGAACGAGAAGTACGCCGGAAAAATTCTGATGTTCGACAATCCGCGTGATGCCTTTGCGATCGCAGAGTTAGAACTGGGCTACAGCATCAACACAGAGGACTCCACGCTCCTGACGCTCTCGTCAAACAAGCTGCGTGAGCAGAAGCCCCTGGTGCAGGGCTATGTCATGGACCAGATCTTTGACAAAATGCAGCGCGGTGAGGCGTGGCTCGCTCCCTACGACGCAGGTGACTACCTGACCATGGTTGAGGAGAACCCCGACCTCCACTTCTACCTCCACGAGGA
>PITX01000056.1 GCA_017577345.1 Clostridiales bacterium | reverse complement strand
ACGCATACGCTGGAAGTTGCGCGTATTGCCCGAACGATCACCCGCGCTCTTCGGCTCAACGAGGACTTGTCCGAGGCGATCGCGTTCGGTCATGATCTCGGGCACACGCCGTTCGGTCACGCCGGAGAGGTTGCACTGACGGAGGCAACGGGACAGCCGTTCCGCCACAATGAGCAGTCTTTGCGCGTGGTCGATTATCTGGAGAAGAACGGTCAGGGACTGAATCTGACCTATGAGGTGCGTATGGGCATCCTCGGCCACAGCAGATCCAGCCGTTTGCCGGAAACATTGGAGGGGCAGATCGTCCGAAAATCCGATCAGATCGCCTATATCAATCACGATATTGACGATGCCATGCGAGCCGGCATCCTGACAAATCAGGACATTCCCCGGGAAATCGCCGATGTCCTCGGCAATACGCACCGTGACCGCATCAATACGCTGGTGACGGACATGATTTTCCACTCGCGTGAGACCGGACAGCTCGGCATGACGCCACAGGTCGAGCAGGCAATGGAATCCCTGCGGAGCTTCATGTTTGAGCGTGTTTATAAAAATCCGAGAGCCAAGGGTGAGGAAGCCAAGGCACGCGAAATTCTGAAACAGCTTTTTGATTACTATATTCATCATCCCGATGCAATTCCGGCGGATTTCCGACCGCAGCTTGATTTTGACGGCATGGAGCGCACGGTCTGCGACTATATCGCGGGTATGACGGATAAGTACGCAATGTATAAATACGATGAATTGTTTATTCCGCTTGCCTGGCAGGTACGCGGCTAAACGGAAAGGAGAGGAGCATGGCATTTTCACCGGCGTTTCTGGACGAACTGAATAACCGCAATCCCATTGAGGATGTGGTGGGGCAGTATGTCGCCCTGACACGCAAGGGGAGCAATCTCTTCGGGCTTTGCCCTTTCCACGGCGAAAAGACCGCATCCTTCTCCGTTGCACCCGAAAAGGGAATTTATTACTGCTTTGGCTGCCATAAGGGCGGCGGTGCCGTCAACTTCATCATGGAGATCGAAAACCTCTCCTATCCCGATGCGGTGCGCTTCCTTGCAAACCGTGCAGGATTGGAGGTGCCGGAGGATGACACCAACCAGTCGCAGTACAAGAAAAAAGAACGCCTCTGGGCGCTGTGCAAGGAGACGGCAAGGTTTTTTAACGAACAGCTGAAAACCCCGGCAGCCGCTGAGGTTCGCGCCTATATTGCAAAGCGCGGGTTGTCACAGTCTACCGTGACGCGCTTCGGACTTGGCTTTGCGCCGGATACATGGAGCGCACTGCTCGATGCGATGACCGCGAAGGGCTTTACCAAGGAAGAGCTTTTAGAAGCGGGACTGGTGCTCAAAAATCAGACCAAGGGTACGCTCTATGACCGCTTCCGTAACCGCCTGATGTTCCCGATCATTGATGTTCGGGGCAATGTCATCGGCTTCGGCGGACGCGTGATGGACGATTCCGCCCCGAAATATCTGAATTCGCCGGAAACTGTGATCTTCAACAAACGGCGGAACCTCTTTGCCATGAATGTCGTCAAAAAGAGCAAGCAGGGCTTTATCATTCTGACGGAGGGCTATATGGATGCCATCGCACTGCACCAGTACGGTTTTGACTGCGCGGTCGCATCGCTCGGCACCTCTCTGACACAGGAGCACGCGGACATGCTGTCCAAATATACCAATGAAGTTGTCCTGACCTATGACGGTGACGCTGCCGGACAAAATGCGACGCAGCGGGCGATCCCGATGCTGGAAAAGACCGGACTGCGCGTGAAGGTGCTGCGGATGCAGGGCGCGAAGGATCCCGATGAATTCCTGAAAAAGTACGGAGCAGACCGTTTCCGTCTGCTTTTGGAGGGGTCAGAAAATCAGGCGGAATACCGTCTGCGCTCTCTGCAGATGAAATTCGACCTTTCCACCGATGAGCAGAAGGTCGAATTTGCAAAGCAGGCGGCAGATCTGATCTCCACCTATTCCACCGCGGTCGAGCGTGAGATCTACGGCGCAAGAGCGGCGGAAATGGCAGGTCTGAGCGCAGATGTGATGAAGATAGAGATCACCAAGGCGTACAAACGACGCATGGCGATCAGCAAAAAAGCACAGGAGAAGAAAGATCTTGAAATCTCCGCGGCACATCAGCCGCACGCAAGACAGCTTCGGTATGACAATATGCGCTCTGCGATCGCCGAGGAAAATCTGCTTCGCATGATCCTGCGGCAGCCGGCACTGTTTGACCGTGCGGCAACGCTCAGTATGGAGCAGTTTTCCGTTTCCATGTTCGGACGCGCGTATGATGCGCTGCGCCGCCGCTGGGAAGATGACAATTCCGTGAATCCGTCCGTGCTGTCGGAGCTTCTGACACCGGAGGAAATGGCACATCTGACTTTTGTCCTGCAAAAGCCGGATACCCCCTTGACCGATGAGGCATTTGATGACTGCGTCCGGATCATTTCGGAGGAATACCGTCATGCCAATGTCTCCGGTGCGGAAGATCTGAAAGCAATACAGGAAAGCTTACGCAGGAAAAAAGGATATGGAGGGAAATAGAATGGACGAGCTGCAAAACGAACTTCAGCTGCACGAAAAGCTGCAGCAGCTTCTGGAACAGTGCAAAAAGGAAAAAAGAGTAGCATCCAAGGATCTGATTGATGCCTTGGACTCCATCGACGCCGATGAGCAGCAGACCGACCTGATCTATAATGCCTTGGAAGCCGCCGGCATCGAAATTGATGTTTCCGATGTGGTGGAGATGCTCTCCAAGCCGGACGATATGGTACCGAGTGAAGAGGATCTGGAACTGATCGAGGAGGAAAAGCTCGTCGATACCGATGAGATCTCCGAGGTCATGAGCATCAACGACCCGGTGCGTATGTACCTGAAAGAAATCGGAAAAATTCCGCTTCTTTCCGGTGAGGAGGAGCAGGAGGTCGCAAAGCGGCTGGCAGAGGGCGATGAGCAGGCGCATAATACCATGGTGGAATCAAACCTTCGTCTTGTTGTCTCCATTGCAAAGCGCTATGTCGGCAGAGGCCTGCCGTTTTTGGATTTGATTCAGGAGGGAAATCTCGGGCTGATTAAGGCGGTCGGCAAGTTCGACTATGAAAAGGGCTATAAGTTCTCCACCTATGCGACCTGGTGGATCCGCCAGTCGATCTCCCGTGCAATTGCAGACCACGCGAGGACCATTCGTATTCCCGTGCACATGGTCGAAACGATCAACCGCGTTTCCCGTGCCTCCCACGAGCTCGTGCAGGACCTTGGCAGAGACCCGACAACGAGCGAGATTGCGGAAAAAATAAATCTGCCGATAGAAAAGGTGGAAGAGATCATGCGCGTGGCGCAGGAGCCGATCTCTCTGGAAACGCCGGTCGGTGAAGAAGATGACAGCCATCTCGGCGATTTCATTCAGGACGAGGGTGCCTCCGAGCCGGCCGATGCCGCAACCTTTGCCATGCTGCGCGAACAGCTTGCCGATGTCCTGAAAACCCTGACACCCCGAGAAGAAAAGGTGCTCTGCCTGCGTTACGGTCTGACCGACGGCAAGATGCACACACTGGAAGAGGTCGGCGAGGAATTTGATGTGACACGCGAAAGGATCCGTCAGATCGAGGCAAAAGCCCTGCGTAAGCTGCGCCATCCGTCCCGCTCCAAAATTCTCAAGGACTTCCTAAATTAAAATTTCACTTGACAACGGCGAAAAAATTCGTATCATATTGATAGAATTCCTAAGCACATTCGGGAGGGAAAAACATGTACGAAAGAATCAGAACTTATCTTTCCGAGCAGCTTGATATTCCGGCAGAGGAATTGAGCCGTGATACCACCTTTGAAAGCCTGCACCTGGATTCCCTTGACATGGTCGAGATGATCATGGATCTGGAGGAGGAGCTTGGCGTTGACTTCGGCATGGAAGGCGATATGCAGCTGGAAACGCTTGGCGATTTAGCCGACTATATCGAGGAAAAGCTGGAATAATAGAATAAAACGCTTCGACCTGTGACAAGGTCGCACTAGTCGGGGAGATAGCGGTGCCCTGTTGCCTGCAATCCGCTACAGCAGGGATGAATTCCCGCACCCGGGTTTATGCTGTGTTGCTGTCCGTGTAAGCGGTGTTGAGGGATCGGTCTCACGCAACGAGCTCCCGTGAACCATGTCAGGCGGGGAACCGAGCAGCATTAAGCGGATCTGTTCGTGTGCCGTGAGTCAGCCGTTTCTGAGCTGGCTGCCCGGGAAACGGACATAGTATAAACTCAAATGCGGGTGTGCGATCTTGTCATGGGTCGAAGTATACGCGGGGGAGAAATCCTCCGCGTTTTTTATTGCATTTTTCGCAGTTATCGTTTATACTATGAAAGTCAGGAGGTGAACGGAATGTATCAGGCACTTTATCGGAAATACCGTCCGCAGACATTTGATGATGTGGTCGGTCAGATGGCGGTCACGCAGACGCTGAAAAATCAGCTTGTGAACAACCGCATGAGCCACGCATATCTGTTCACCGGCACGAGAGGTACAGGCAAGACGACCTGCGCAAAAATCCTTGCCAAGGCAGTCAACTGCGAGAACCCGATCGACGGCAACCCCTGCAACTGCTGTGCCGCCTGTAAAAGCATCGATTCCGGTGCCTGCATGGATGTTTTGGAAATCGACGCGGCATCCAATAACGGCGTGGACAATGTTCGTTCCCTGCGCGACGATGCGATCTATACCCCGGCGGAAGTGAAAAAGCGCGTGTATATCATTGACGAGGTGCACATGCTTTCCATCAGCGCATTCAATGCGCTTCTGAAAATTATTGAAGAGCCGCCGGAGCATCTGCTGTTCATCCTTGCAACGACGGAGCTGCATAAAGTCCCTGCGACCATTCTTTCCCGCTGTCAGCGCTTTTCCTTCCGCAGGATTCTGCCGGAGGATATTGTTGACCGGCTGAATTATATTGCCTATAAAGAACAGATTCCATTGGAAGCGGATGCTGCGGCGTATCTTGCCAGACTGGCAGACGGCGGTATGCGTGATGCAGTGAGTCTGCTTGACCAGTGTGCTTCTGCCGCTTCGGGGAAGATCGATACCGAGCAGGTATGCAAAACGCTCGGTCTTGCCGGTACAAGAAAGACGGCGGAGCTGATGCAGGCGATCGGTGCGCACGACAGCGCAAAGGCACTGACGCTGTTTAATTCCCAGTATGCCGAGGGCAAGGACCTTGCTGCCATGCTCGATGAGCTTTGTACGGTCGCACGGGATCTGTTAATTTTGAAAACAGCGGCGTCCGGCGTGAGCATGATTTCCGGCATCTGCACGGAGCAGGAGCTGAAATCTTTACTTCCGATGTTCGGTACAGGGGAGCTGCTTCGCATGACTTCACTGCTTCGTGATGCTGCAGCGGGCTTCAACACAAGTGCAAACCGCCGCATTGACGCGGAGCTTTGTCTGATGCGTCTTTGCGAGCCGGAAGCAGTTCTGGATGCCGAGGCATTGAATGCAAGGCTCAGCCGTCTGGAAAATAAAATTGCAAGCGGTATGCTGACGGTACAGACAAATCCGCTACAGACGAAACAGGCTGAGGAGGAAATGCCTCCGTGGGAGGAAGAAGAACAGCCTTCCATCCCGGAGGAAGCACCGCCTGAGCTGACCCTTGAGCCGGTCAATGACAGCGCGTGGCCGCAGCTTGTTCAGAGGCTGCGCACGGTATTAAAGCCGCCCGCATTGGGCATGTTCTCCGTTTCTGAGGGCGCACCGGTGCAGGGCAGAATGACACAGGATGAGCTGATTTTGACGATCACGGCGGATTTTGCCGAAAGCGTCATCAGTAAGCCGAATGTGATGCAGACCATCGTGGAGGTAGCCTCTGCGCAGGCAGGGCATCCAATGAAAGTCAGGTTTTCCCGCGGCAGGGAAGAAAAAAAGTCAAACGGAAACTTTGACCGGCTTCTCGCCTTCGGCGCGGAGCATCCCGATCTGATAGATTTCAAATAAAGGAGAAAAAGAACATGGCAAAAGGCGGATTCCGCGGCGGTATGGGCGGCGGTATGAACATGAATATGATCAAGCAGGCGCAGAAAATGCAGCAAGATATGCTGAAAATGCAGGAAGAGCTTGAGGCAAAAGAATATGAAGCAACAGCCGGCGGCGGCATGGTGACTGCACGCGTCAGCGGCAAGCATGAGCTCGTCAGCCTGCGTATCAATCCCGAGGCAGTTGACCCCGAGGATGTAGAAATGCTGCAGGATATGGTCGTCGCCGCAGTCAATGAGGCAATGCGCAAGGCAGATGCCGAGACTTCGCAGAATATGGCGAGGCTGACCGGCGGTCTGAATCTGGGCGGTCTGTTCTGATGAGGCTGTTTCCTGCCGCACTGGAGCGGCTGACCGAACAGTTTGCGAAGCTGCCGGGCATCGGCGGCAAGACGGCGCAGCGGCTGGCATTTTATCTGCTTAGTATGTCAGAAACCGAAGCACAGGAATTTGCCGATGCCATTTTAGAGGCGAAAAAATCTGTGCATCTATGCCCGTGCTGCAGAAATCTGACGGATAAGGAGCTTTGCCCCATCTGTGACGATGAAACGCGTGACCACAGCACCATCTGCGTGGTTGCCGATCCGAAGGATGTCATCGCCATGGAACGCGCCAGAGAATTTCACGGCGTTTACCATGTGCTGCACGGCGTGATCTCTCCGTTAAATCACATCGGTCCTGACGATATCTGCATCCGCGAGCTGCTCGAACGGATCGGCAGGGGCGAGGTACGCGAGGTCATCATGGCGACCAATCCGGACACCGAGGGAGAAGCCACTGCAATGTACATTTCGCGTCTGCTCCGTCCGATGGAGGTGCGTGTGACGCGCCTTGCCTACGGTATTCCCGTCGGCAGTCAGCTCGAATACGCCGATGAGGTCACGCTTCTTCGCGCACTGGAGGGCAGAAAAGATATTTCATAAAGAATGCATCCCGGAAAGGGATGCATTTTCAGAAAATCGGAGGTTTCTATGGAACACATTTATACCTCAATCGACGAGCTGATCGGACATACCCCACTGCTTGAATTAAAGCATCTGGAGCAGCGATACGGACTGAAAGCGCGTCTGCTGGCGAAGCTGGAATACTGCAATCCCGCCGGTTCGGTCAAGGATCGTGCAGCGATGGAAATGCTCAATTGTGCCGAGCGTGAGGGAATTTTGAAGCCGGGCGCGGTCATTATCGAGCCGACCTCCGGCAATACGGGCATCGGGCTTGCGGCAGTCGGCACGGCAAGAGACTATCGGACGGTGATCGTCATGCCGGATACCATGTCGGTCGAACGCAGACAGATTTTGAAAGCCTACGGTGCAGAGCTTGTATTGGTCACCGGCGGTATGCCTGCCTGCATTGAAAAAGCGAAGGAGCTTCAGAAGGAATATCCGGGAAGCTGGATCGCGGGGCAGTTTGACAACCCCGCCAATGCCGAGGCGCACAGAAAGACGACCGGACCTGAAATATTTGAGGATACCGACGGGAAGGTGGATATTTTTGTCGCGGGGATCGGTACGGGCGGCACGGTCACGGGGACAGGGGAATACCTGAAATCCCAAAAGGCGGAGGTTCGCGTCATCGGCGTGGAGCCTGCAAATTCACCCGTCCTATCCGGCGGTACAGCCGGTGCGCACGGTCTCATGG
>PITX01000055.1 GCA_017577345.1 Clostridiales bacterium | reverse complement strand
TCCCTGCCGACCTGATAGCCCTCAATATTCATGAGCCTCTGTGCCGTTCCCGCGGAGTAAATGCCGGCAGGACGGCTTCCGGGGATATTCAGTGCTCCGCGCGGACGCTCCCGACAGCCCATCGCCAGAATGATCGCCTTTGCCTGTACCTGCATAAGACCTTCCTCGCGGCTGACATAGGTGACGCATTTTTCTCTTGTGATCGCGATCACCGTTGCGCCGAGACGGTAGGGAATTTTTTCCTCCTGCACCTGCGCGATAAACCGTGCGGCATACTCCGGTCCTGTCAGCTCCTCCTTGAAGGTATGCAGACCGAAGCCGTTATGGATGCACTGGTTTAAGATTCCGCCCAGCACATGATCCCGTTCAAGGATCAGGATGTCCTGCACCCCTGCACGCCTTGCGGAAACTGCCGCGGCAAGACCCGCAGGTCCACCGCCGATGACGATAATATCATAGGTCTTCATTTCCGTTCCTCCATCGTGCCGGTCAGCAGCTCCGAGCCGGAAACATTCTTGCAGATTTTTTCCATTGGGCAGTTTAACTCCCGCGCCAAAATTTCCATGATCCTCGGCGTACAGAAGCCTGCCTGACAGCGACCCATGCCGGCACGAACGCGCCGCTTGATGCCGTCGAGTGAAACGGCACCGACCGGTCTGCGGATGGCATCCAAAATTTCCCCCTCACTGATCTGCTCACAGCGGCAGACGATATTGGCATAGAGCGGATTATTCGCGATCAGTGCCTTTCGCTCCTCTGTGGAAAGCTTCGCAAGACGCGGGATCGCTGTCCGCGTGGGAATAAAATCAGTTTTTTCTTCCGCATGTAGCTTTTCGGCGATCATCCCTGCAAGGTAGCTTCCGATGGCAGGCGCAGAGGTCAGACCGGGCGATTCGATGCCCGCCGCCTCAAAGAAGCCCTCGGCATCTGCCGCCTCGCCGATGATAAAATCGCCGCCGTCCTCATGCGCCCGCAGTCCGGAAAACGAAGTGATCACCGAGCGCAGAGGAAGCTCTCTGACACTCTGCGCAGCAGTCTCCGTCAGATAGGAAAGCTCTGCGGCAGTCGTCGGCGTCTGATTTTTGTCCTCCACATCCGTCGCCGTCGGGCCGATCAGAAGATTGCCGTGCGCGGTCGGCGTGACCAATACGCCCTTGCCAAGAGCACTTGGAAGCCGGAAAACCGTAGCAGAGACATAATCGCCGACCTCTTTATCCAGCAGACAGTAATCGCCCTTTCTGGGCTGAATATGCATCGGAACAGTGCTGACCATGCGGTGAATTTCATCGGCATGGACTCCCGCTGCATTGACAACACATTTTGCTTTAAGCTGTGCAATATCCGTGGTGATCACATAGCCGTCTGCCTCGCGTGAAATTCCGGTCACTGTCTCGCTTCTGCGGAATTCGACCCCGTTGACGCAGGCGTTTTCCGCCAGTGCGATCGTCAGCTCAAACGGGCAGATGATACCTCCGGTCGGAGCATAAAGCGCTGCAACAACGCATTCGCTCAGATTGGGTTCTTTCTTCCTGGCTTCCTCACCGCTCAGGATCTGAAGTCCCTCCACGCCGTTTTCCAAGCCACGCATATACAGCTCCTGTAAGTCAGGAATCCTGTCTTCTGACAGGCAGATGACCATAGAGCCGTTGCGCCGAAAGCGAATATCCAGCTCCTGCGCAAGCTGCGGCATCATGCGGCTTCCCGCCAAATTCATTTTTGCTTTGAGCGTACCCGGCTTCGCGTCAAAGCCTGCATGGACGATGCCGCTGTTTGCCTTTGAGGTGCCGGAGCAGACATCCTCTCCCTTTTCGATCAGGCAGATGCGTAACCTCCTGCGCGACAGCTCTCTTGCGACCGCACAGCCGATGACACCGCCGCCGATGATCGCAACATCATAGCCCTTCCGCACGGTTCTGCCTCCTTTCCATTCTACTACTTCTATTATACAACATTCGCCCGGTTTCGCAAGAGAAAACGGCTGCCGTTTTTTTGCCGCGGCAGCCGTTTTTTCAGCGGTGAACGATGCACCGTCCGATTCCGTCGATCTCCATAATGGTTGCAGGGATGGAATACAAACTTTGCAGAAGCGTGCTGTCCAGTACCTCCTCCGTTTTCCCGAAGGCGCACACTTTTCCTTCCTGCAGGGCAAGAATATGCGTTGCATAGCGCAGCGCGTGCTCGGGATTATGTGTGGAAAGCAGGACGCAGTAGCCGTTATCTGCAAGTGCGCGGATGCGCTGCATCACTCTGTGCTGATTGCCGTAGTCTAAGTTGGCAGTCGGCTCATCCATGACAAGAAGCTTTGCCTTCTGTGCCAAAGCGCGTGCAATCAGGGCAAGCTGGCGTTCTCCGCCGGAAATCCTTGTAATGCCGCGTTCGGAAAGGGCTTCCATATCCAAAAGCCGCAGCATTTCCCGCACGGTTTCGTGCTGTGCTTTTCCCGGTGCACGCAATGGGCTGAGTTGTCCCGTCGTTCCCATAAGCACTGTTTCGTACACACTGTAGTTGAAAACCGGGACACTGGTCTGCGGGATATACGCCGCCAGTGCGGCAAACGCATTGCGGTCGATGTTCCCGACCTCCTGCCCATCGAGCAGGATCTCGCCCTGCTTTGCTTTCAGAAATCCCATCATGCAGCGAAACAGGGTCGTTTTTCCCGCACCGTTTGCGCCAAGCACTGCAACGAGCTGTCCCTCCTGCGCCGTGAAGCTGACATTTTTCACGATGGGCGTGTTGCCATAGGAGAAGCAGAGATTTTTGACCTCAACTTTCACGGGAAGCACCTCCCGTCAGAATCAAATAGAAGAAAATCGGTGCGCCGATAAACGCCGTCAGGATGCCGAGCGGAATTTCGGAGGTCGTGGCAAGTCTTGCCACATCGTCCACAACGACCAGAAATGCCGCGCCGAACAAAACGCTCCCGGGAATGAGCCTGCGGTAATCATAGCCGAACAGCATCCTGCAAAAATGCGGAATGACCAGTCCGATCCAACCGATCATGCCGGAAACTGCGACACCGGAAGCCGTCAGCAGGGTCGCGCAGACAATGACGATCACCCGAAGCAGACCCGTATTGACACCCATCGACTTCGCCTCATCCTCATTCAGCGTCAGCAAATTCATGCGCCACCGCAGGAAAAACAGCGGCAGTGCGCCGATCGCGGTCGGGATCAGCAAGAACAGCACATCCGTTTTCTTGATGGAGGCAAGACTGCCCATCAGCCAGTAGGTGATCGCCGGGAGCTGCTGCTGTGTGTCAGCCACAAGCTTGACAAAGGATGTACCTGCGGAAAAGAGTGACGAAGTCATCATGCCTGCAAGGATCATGGCGAGCGTCTGATTGGTCTTGCTGAAGCGGCTGATCACCCATGCAAGGAAAACTGCCGCAAGCCCGAAGCAGAAGGCAATCAGAGAGATGCCGAAATATCCTGCGCCGAGCAGGATGGCAAGTGCCGCGCCAAAGCCTGCGCCGGACGATGCGCCGAGAATGTCCGGCGAAACCATTGGGTTGCGGAACATTCCCTGATAGGATACCCCTGCCAGTGACAGTCCCGCGCCGACCAATGCCGCCGCCGCAATTCTGGGCAGACGGATTTCAAAAAACACCTTTTGTGCGCCGTCTTTCCATGTCCCCTCCGTGCCGGACAACCCGGAAAAAAGCAAATTTCCGATCTCACGCAGCGAAAGAGGAAAGCGTCCCAACATGGCAGAGCCCAGCAGCACCGCGAGCAGTACTGCGGAAAGGGCTGCAAAGCGCATCCGATAGGAACGGGGCTTTGATAATTCAGTTTTTCTCATCAGAACCACCGTCCTGCAAAGAGTTTATTTTACCGTCGCATGTACGAGCATTTCTTCCGCTTCTTCCCTGCTCAGCTCATAATGCCAGAACAGGCGGTAGAATTCCTGCGCGGTTTCCACGATGTCATAATCGTAGATTTCGGGATAGAGCAGATTGCCGAGCCACCAGATACCGAGCACACGGTTGACAGAGGGCGGGTTGGAAAGCCAGTCGTAAGGCAGATTGGGGACCTCGTAGTACGCCCCTTCTTTGACTGCCGCCAGCTCCGACCATTCGCCGTCGCGCAGGGTTTCATACGGGCCGCCCTTGGAAAGCAGAATGACATCCGGCTGGAGAGTGTAGAGCTGTTCCGGATCAACCTCCGTGCCGCCGTAGCGGTTGCTCTTCTTCTCCGGCACGATGCCGTTTTCCGCGCCGATGCGTTCAATGACATCCGCCTGCGAGGAGCCTGCGGCATTGCAGGTCAGTCCGGTCGGACCGGTCCCGTAATAGACGGTCTTGTGCTCTGTGACCAGCATGGATTTCTCCTCTGCCATGCGGAGCGTCCGGTCGATAAATGCGGCAAGCGGCTCTGCCTCAGCTTCTTTGCCGAGGAGCATGCCGAGCGTCCGGTAAGCTTCGGGAAGTTTCTCCAAAGATGCCTCTACAAACACCGTGGGAATACCGGTCTGCTGCTGGATGTTGTCCATATCCTCCGCAATGCCGTCCTTTGCATCGCCGAGATCAATGATGATCTGCGGTGTGGCGGCAATCAGCGCTTCCATATTCAGATTTGCCTTGCTTCCGTAAAACTGACCGAACACGGGCAATCCGTTCAGCTCCGCGGGGAAGTATGCCTGCCGCGCTTCCTCTGTTTCGCTGCTCAGTCCGACCAGCTTCTCCGGCGCAACGGTCATCAGGATCATCTGCGCGGTGGAGCCGCTCGGTGCAATGCGGGTAATTTCCGTCGGGACTTCGACCGTTCTCCCGCAGGAGTCGGTGAAGCTTCTTGTTTCCTGTGCATTTTCTTCTGCGGTGTGGCAGGCTGTCGCGGAAAGCAGCAGTGCCAGTACGCAGAGAATCGCAAGTATCCGTTTCATATTCGTTCTCCTTTTCATATTCGTTCTCCTTGGCAGATCGAACAAGGATCAGAGCCGATACCCGAGTGCGGCGGACAGCTCCTTTGCCTGCTGCACGGTCTGGTCGATCGCGTTCTGAAAGTCCTCCGAACGGACTCTGCGGAACAGCCCGACCACACCGAGCGCGTAGCGCACGCTTCCCGTGTGATCCCGCACCGGTGCGGAGATACTGCGCAGGCCGACCTTATACTCCCCGTCCTCCACGCTGTACCCCTGCTTACGGATGCGGCGAAGCTCGTCCGTCAGCACTGCTTCCTCCGTAACGGTGTGCGGCGTGAAAGCCTGCATACCGGCTTTTTCCAAGTGCTGATGTACCTCATCGGAGGAAAGGCGGGAAAGCAGCAGCTTGCCCTGCGAGGTCGCATGCAGAGAGAGCCTGCATCCAATCTCCGGCACGACCTGCAGACCGCCGCCGCGTGCAGAGTAGTCAAAAGTGACGACATCTCCGCCCTCCATGCGCGAAAGAAAGGCACTTGCCTCCGTACGCGAAGCAAGCCGATCCAGATACGGACGCGCAACAGCGGAAATATCCCACGCAGACGAGACCGCACAGCCGCACTCAAACAGACGGATGCCGAGATAGTAGCGTCCGTCCTGCCGCTGCTCGATCATGCCGTGCTCCCGCATGGTCGAGAGCATCGCATAGGCCGTGCTCTTCGGATAGCCTGAGCGCTCCGAAAGCTCTGACAGCGTCATCGGCTGACGGTACTGGAGCAGCAGCTCCAACAGGCACATCGCCTTGTCAACGGAGTGTATCACACTGGCTCCTTCCTGCCTTCTTCCCACGGCTTCGACTTCCTTCCCTTATCCTGAAATTAGTATAACGCTTTGCAAAAAAAATGCAAACTTATCCTGCAATAACGCACAATAATTTTGCATCGTCGGATATTTTCTACAGTATACCAAAAAATGCGCCGGAATGCAAGCTCAAACTCTCTGATTTTCTGTAAAGTATTATGCGTTCCTTCGGATCACGCCGCACGCGATTTTTGTTCCTGCATTGCCTGCCGGCTGTGAGGTAAAATCATCGGGTCGGTCGTGGATGACCACTGTTTTCCCGATGGCCTCATCGACTGAAAAGCGATCCGTCAGTACCGCCATGACAGCAAGCCCGTCATTTCCGAGCAGCGGCGGTAAATCGCCTGCGTGGTCAGGATGGCGGCAGTCATCGGGGTTATAATGGGACTTCGACTCTGCAAACGGATCTTTTATTGTTCCGGTGCATGCTCTTCCCTCATGGATGTGAAATCCGAAAAATCTTCCCTCGCACTTCTGTTCCGTCTCCGGCAGGCCATTGATCTGTGCATAAAGAAGAACGCCTTGCTCGTGTGTATAAAGCCGTACCGTGCCTGTGATCTGCGGATAACTGTCACTGCCTGCGATCTGTGCGATCGCCGCAGGTCTGCCCTGCAGAACGGAAATGATAGGAAACCGGCTCATTGCGTTATTGTTCATAATAATACTCCCTCCGATTTTGTTCATACGCTATTTTATGCGCCATGCACAATCGGAGATAGCAGAAAGCAAAATTTTGGTGTATAATATTCTCAGTAGCCGAAAGGAGATGACTTCATGAATCGCTGCGCGTGGGTCAATCTGAACAATCCGCTGTATATCCGCTACCACGATAAGGAATGGGGTATTCCACTGCACGATGACGGTGCGCTCTACGAGCTTTTACTGTTGGAATCCTTTCAGGCGGGGCTTTCGTGGGAGTGTATCCTAAACAAGCGTGAGGCATTCCGGCAGGCTTTTGACGGCTTTGATATTCACAAGGTTGCCGCCTATGGAGATGAAAAAATTGCGGAGCTCATGGAAAACCCTGCAATCATCCGCAACCGCCGAAAAATCTCTGCTGCCGTAAAAAACAGCATAATTGTTCTTGAAATCCAGCAGGAGTTTGGCTCATTTGATCTGTATTTGCAGGGCTTTACCGGCGGAAGCATAGTTTGTGAGGCATACACGCTCCGCACGACCTCACCGCTGTCCGACCGTATCTCAGAGGATCTGAAGCGCCGCGGCATGACCTTTGTCGGCTCCACCATCATCTATTCCTATCTGCAGGCGATCGGTGTCATCTGTGCGCACGGCAGAGAATGTGACAAATACTGTGAAAAGGAAATTATACTATGAACAGAAAAGATTTCGGCGCAAAGCCGCTGTGCTATCCGCAGCCGGTGTTCATCATCGCAAGCTACGGTGAGGACGGCACACCGAACGCAATGAATGCCGCCTGGGGCGGCATCAGCGAGGCAAATGAGATTTCCATTTGCCTCGGAGACGACCACAAAACAGTGAAAAATATTCTGAAAACGAAGGCCTTCACCGTCAGCATGGCAGACGCCGCACATGTGGCTGCGTGTGACTATGTCGGCATCGTATCGGGCAACACAGAAAAGGACAAGCTTGAAAAAGCAGGTCTGACCGTGACGAAAAGCACAAGAGTCAATGCACCGATGATCAACGAGCTGGCAGTCTGTCTGGAATGTCGGATGATCGCCTATGACGCGGAAAGCTGCATCATGCGCGGCGAGATCGTCAATGTCAGCGTCGATGAAGCCGCCATGACGGACGGCAAGGTGGATGTCGCAAAGGTTCGTCCGATCATCTTCGACCCGTTCAATCATGCCTACCATGTGCTCGGCGAACAGGTCGGCTCGGCATGGCAGAGCGGAAAGATATATAAATAACATCAATGGGGACTGTTGCAAATACAGCCCCCATTTCAGACTGTCAAAAAAGTCCGTAACCGTCAAAATAAAGAAAAGAATGAACAGATTTGTCATTGCGAGGTTTGCGGAGCAAACCGTGGGTGCGCAGCCGTTAGCGACGAAGGAGCGCTACGGATGCGGCCTACCCCCTGCGGGTACAATCTGTCCCTTGCAGATTTTGAGCGTTTCCGATATA
>PITX01000054.1 GCA_017577345.1 Clostridiales bacterium | reverse complement strand
GTCAAGATACTCCACGGCACCACGGACAGACCTTTCATCGTCGAAACGAATTCCGCAACGGCAGCATACCCCTGCGGATAGATCTTCACGCCGCAGATGCGGATGTGATATGCCGTGTGCTGATAGGTGAAGCTGACTTTCTGGGCAAGAGGATATTATGTGGACACGGTAGGGAGAAATAAAAAGCAGATAGAAGAGTATATAAAAAATCAACTAACAGAGGATCAGATAGCAGATCAAATAAGCATGAAAGAATATGTCGACCCGTTTACGGGTAGCGCGAACCAGAAGGCATAAGAAAAAGCCCCTTTAGGGGCAGCCGGAAAAAGAAATGCGGTCGGCAAACTTTTCGGTGCCCCTTTAGGGGTTTCGCCCGTAAAAGGCCCTTATAGGGCCAAATCAAGCCGCCGGCTTAGCCGGCGGTCATGACTTTTATTATCCGACAGGGAAACCTGCAACGGAAGTGATTTCCGCGCCGTCCTGCAGATCGGCATAAACCGTTACGACCGCAAGCGCACTGGCAGGCTCGGCAGTAACCTGCGTTGCCGTGCAGAGGATTGCATAATTGGAACCTGCAACGACCTGACTGCCCATCAGGCACAGCGGCGTATATCCGACACCCGTGAGCTCTTCCGTTGCCTTATCAAAGGCTGCCTGCACTTCCTCCGGCAGCTTGCCTGCTTCTGCGTTCGGCGTCCATCCGCCGGCAAGCGGAATATTAGGAGTGAAGTTCATCTTGGCGTTGTCGGTATAGTCAGCCAAATTGACATCGGTAACATTCAGAATGGAAGCGTTGCCTTCCAGATCCAGATAAATCTTGACCACAGACAAGCTTGATACAGGCGGATTGGTTACAAGGGTGCTCTTGCAGAGGTAGGCATAGTTGCGTCCTGCCACGACCTGACTGCCGATGCACGCAAGCGGAGTGTAGGACGCACCGGTAAGTTCTGCGGTTGCAAGCTCAAAAGCAGTTGCCTGCTCCTCGCTTAACACAGCTTGCTCCGGCTCTTCCGGAATCGTCCAACCGCCGGTAATGGGAGCAGCAGAGGTTTCAAGTGTTTCACTCAGGTCTTCAACCGACGATTCTGATTTGCAGGCGGCGAACATACAGATACTGCAAAGCAAAAGAGCAACAATTAGTAATGCGGAAATGGTTGTTTTCATAATCCTTACTCCTTTTTCTGCTTCAAATGTGTTTTGGATCAGTCCCAATCGTCGATTTCCGGCATTTCGATATCCGGCTTTTTGGTTGGTGTCGTCGGATCCTTTGAGGTACTGACGGTGATAATGTCTTTCAGTTCCATCTTTTTTCCGGTCAGTTCCGGTGCCATGAACTCTTTCATGATTTATCCCCCTTTCCACTTCACTGCCGTGCTGACTGATATGCGATTGCCGCCTGATAATAATCATAGAGCGCAGCAACTGCGTTTTTCTGATTCGTGCTGCTTGCGGAATTGTTCAGAATGGACTGCACATAGGACAGAGCACAGATGCTGATGGTCATTGCGCCGTCGTCCACACTGATGGTATAGAAGTCACCGAGCTTATGCGCGGAGATGCTCGGGATCGTCAGAACATATCTGCCGCTTTCATCCTTCACAAGCGGGCAGGCAACCGCATTGCCGTCCTCGTCCGTCACCGTGATGTCCGGCGTATAGCCGTCTTCACAGGTGAAGTAGAGCAGAATGTCCGTACCATGATCGAGTGCCAGTGCTCTGGATACGCCGGAAATCTGTGCAATGCTGCCGGTTTTAGTTGCCTTATACGCTGCAAGCTCTGCCACAGCAGGAAGCGTAATGTCGCTGTAGTTCGACATCGTCTGATACTTACCGTCCTCGCCGAGGGTGAAGCCGTGTACCTCCTGCAGAGCGATCTGTGCATAGTGGCCGTAGTCTGCAATGGACTTTGCCAAAGTGACAAGCTGCGCATCATCGGCGTGCTTTTCGATGGTATTTGCAATGTATCTTGCAACGGACGTTGTGCCCGGACAGATGGAGCTGTCGCCGTAGACGAATGTCGGCTCGATGGTTTCCGCCATCTGCAGCACGTTGATGTAATAGGTGAAGCAGTACATCTTCATGGACTCATCATAGACAGCGTCTGCGAACGGAATACTCGTCTTTGTGCCACTCATCATGATATCCATATGTGCATCAGTCATTTCGGGAAGTCGACTTTCCGGAATTCTCACATAGAAGTTCACACCGAGATTGCCGGAAAGGACCAAAGACTGCGTATTGAATTCAATATTCTCTCCCATAATGAGCAGCGGATATTCGTCTTTACCGATATTCTGATAGAACATCGGCTTCTCCGTGCCGGCATTCAGCAGTGCCAGAACAGTTCCGTTTATAAACTCCTCATGCGTTTTGCCTGCTGTGTTTTCCACAGTGCCTTCATACGGATTCCGAACTGCTTTTCCGTCAAAAATGCTGTTGTCGAAATAGCAGTTCCTGACAAGTCCCAAATTGGAGGTCACGGGTGTGATTGCCGCAACATACTGAATGAAAGGTGACTCAGGATCGCCCAGCGCTGCGCCGCAGTAGCAATTCTCAATGATACCGGAGTTTACGCCTCCGCAGATACCGCCCTGACCGTAATGGCCAAGCGCGTAGCAATACTGAATTATGCCGTTCGAATCAAGCAGACCGCAGATACCGTAACCGTTTGATTCGGCGTTACTGTAGCAGGCACGAATCGTTCCGCCAAGATTCACACCGCAGATGCTGCCCGGCTGATCACTTTTAAAGAGGCTGTCAACAACACCTACATTTTCAACGATGCTTCCTTCTCCGAGAACGCCGAACAGACCGCTGTAGCTTTTCTCTGTATACAAGCCGCTGACCGTGTGTCCCTTGCCGTCAAAATGTCCGGTAAAGGGTTTGTCGAACGAGCCGATGGATGTCCACAGTTCCAGTGAATCGTCTTCCTGTCTGCCAAGGACATTCTGATTGACAACGATGTCATTTACCAGTTCTGCACAGGCACTACTATCGGTTTCGTTCACATACTTTGCAAACCAGTACAGATTGCCGGCATCGCAAATCTGGTATACACCGTCTTTGCATTCCGGCTCGATCGTGCTGCCGCATACGGTGCATCTGCCGTCCACATAATTGTGATGACCCACAGCAGGATCGACTTTCGTATCGGTTGCGTCGCAGAAATCACACGTTGCGATCAGCTTTCCGTCTGTGAGGCAGGTCTTTGTGCCGTCAGGAACATAATCTGTGAAGCTGTGTGCCGCAAGCGGAAGCAAGCCTTCGTTCGCAAGCCAACTGTTCAGATCGGCAATTTCGGTCACGCCGTTTGCATCCTCGAAATATCTGCCGCACAGCAGGCAGCGGTAGTATTCCTTCGTGCCTGTGCTTGTGCAGGTCGGATCAACCTGTGGGATATGCTCCATTTTGTCACGGTGCTCCACGGTTATGGTATGCTCATCGGAGCAGAACAGATAGACCGCTGCTTCGCCGTCATGGTTGGTATACGGGAAGCGGTTGCCGTCGATGTAGATGTTGGCAAGGCTGGGATTTTCAATTTTATGGTATACAGCTTCCCTGCCGTTCAGATCTTCAACAGAAGGATTGACCATGTTCTCAAATTTGACGGATGCGTTGGAGCTGATACGCAGCATGGGTTCCGTGCTGTCTGTTTTCAGCCAGATATCCGGATCAGGGCAGTCTTCTCCCGATCCTACGGTAACAATGCCGCTGTTGATCGTGATTGCACCGGTAGAAGCCTCGTCCGCATTTCCGATTGCCGGACAGCTAACACCGCCGTATACCTTTAGAACACCATTGCCTTCCAAAACCAGCTCTCCGTTGAGGTTTTGCTTTTCAATACCGGGATGTCCATCATAGCCTGTGAGAAGGTTTCGGGTAGCTGCTCTTGTAATAATTCGAACATTCCCAAGACCGTTTTCCAGGAGCAGCGCTGCGGATGCCTGCATCGGAGCGATGTTTACGCCGCAGAGCGTAACGCTGACATTTCGCGGTGCAGTCTGACTGCCGTTTCCGATCTGAATCGTGCTGGATGTTGGCTCATCGGGATTGACATTTTTGATTTCAACAATGTCGTTGTCCTCGATTCTGAGTACGCGATCCTCCTCTGAGTAGGAAATACCGTTTTTATTGTCATAGGTAACGATGAACGGGCCAAACGTCTCGGTATCTACATTCTGTGTTTTGCGTCCCCAATAATTTGCGTTAATGAGGAATTCGATCCCTTCGGAAATCGGATAATCCATACCGACGATACCGTAAACGACAGCATCTCCGCGCTTGTTTTGCGGATACACCTTCCAGAAATTATCATTGATCTTATCTGCCAGTTCTTTTACAGTAAACCACATCTGGGTGATAATCCCGCATTCATCATGGGGGTCATTGATGCCTACCATTCTGAAACAGATAGATGAATTGGTTTTGATGAGTTTCGTAGAAGCTCCCACGCAGGGCAATTCGTTATAGAAGATGTTGTTCAGCTGGCTGATCTTATTCTGCCATGTAGCCTCCCAGTCATTGTGTCCGGGATCCGGTCCTACACTGCTGACATCAACGATCTTGCCTCGAAGATCACCGAGTGTGGCATCAGCTATGCGATACACTTCCTCAGGATCGTCCGCACCGGGGTTTGTCTCCAGCCGACAGTAGATGCCGGTCTCGTCCAATAATTCATGCAGCTTCTGATATTCTACACCGATGCCTTCCTTACTGAGGTCTGCAAATATCACTTCATCAGGATGCTCCTGCAGGAATGTGCTGAATTCGGACAATACCGCGCGCAAAGAAAGTCGATTGCCGTCCGCATCCTCGCAAGGATAGGTTTCAAATATGTTGCCGTATCCGTGATACATAAAGAAATCTTTTTTATCGGATTCCCATACATATCGCAGGTCAAATGCACGAATGCCTGCATTCAGCTGCTCGGTAATCGTCATGTCCTGACACCGTGCAAAGGCTGACAATACATACGAATCCACATGAGCCGTGCAGGAATCATGGGTTCCGGGGATGGACATATCAATGATACGCGTATCATCACGCAGGTAGCTCATCCAATCCTTTTTCTGTTCAGTCTGACCGGGATAGATGACCTGAGGACGATAGATCGCATATAAGGTTGTGTCGTTCAGCAAATCCCAGATGCCGCCCTCGCCGCCCGGAGAATAGTAGAATTTCCCGCTGCCGTCAGGTGTCGCACAATAACCGCTGAAATAGGTGCCTTTGTTGGTTTTTGATTCCAGCTCGCCGATTTCAATTTTGGGTAGCTTTTCACCGTAAATTGCATCAACTGTTTTTGTCGTTCCGTGTTCCAAATCCACCAAGGTTACTTTAGAAGGTACGCCTTCCCACTGTGCATATAGCTTTAGAGTATCTGCATAATAGCCTGAAGCGATCACATCACCGGGGTGATAATCCACTGCACCATCCGGGTCATATGACCAGCCGGCAAATTGATAGCCGCTGCGCAGGAAGCTGTTTTCCCGTACGCAGTAAGACTGCTCGATATTGATAACATCGGAATACGGCACACCCTGCGAATCACTGCAGTTGGGCAGGTACATTACCGTGTAATCAATGGGTGTCCACCTTGCAACGGCGGAAAGGTCTAATGCATCATTGAAATACTTCTGGGGAATCCTGACAACGCCTTGCCCGTCAACGATCTGCTCTCCGTTCGGAGCATAGTAGCCCTCGAACTGATAGCCTCGCCTTACGGGAATTTTTATCGTATCTCTGTGCAGACTGTAACTCTCATTTTCAAAAGCATCGAAATAGACCTGCTGTGTTCCGCACGCATCCGGTGTCATATCAATGCTGTCCGTGAGCTGTAGCGTGCAGATTCTGGAACATCTTTCCCACTTTGCAAAAATCGGGTTTTTGGTATTCAGCAGTTGACGTACATCTTCACATACCAAAACACCGTTTTTGTCGTAAAGGCAAACATCTTCACCGTTTTCATCTTTGATGTAGTAGCCGATAAAACGCCGATAGGAGTATTCATCCGGTGCCTGAATGGGATAGAAGGGAAGCTGATCGATCACCGGCTCCAAAGTGCCGCTGCCGGGCGGATAGCGAACCTTATCCGTTCCGTCCACACCGCCGCTGAGGTCAAGCGGAAGCCATTGCTCATAGATTGCAGTGTTTGCACTTCCGTTCATTACAGCCAGATTGGATACGAATACGGTTTTTTCAGGCCGTGCAGGAGAATTTTTGCCGCCATCACCGCCGTTACCGCCGAGGAAAAAACTTAGTTCTTTACCCAATCCGTTCTTTGCACGCAAAGCAACACCGCCGTTTTGAAGGAAGTCGCCTCCTGCTCCGACGCCGTTTTTTTCAATCTTAACGGAAGAATTATTAGATGCCCAGCAGACCGAACCGGAACCACCGCCGCCGCCTGATGCTCCGCCGCAGCCGCCCGCTCCGATGTTTTCGCCGACAAGACCTGTTTGTCCTGCTCCGCCGCCGGCACCACCAACAGCATAAAATGTGTAACCGTCGCGAGGTCTGTCATAAACATATTTATTACCAGGTCCGCCAGCCTGTCCGCTTGTTGCTTCGCTGCCGCAATGAGCATTGATCGTTACTGACGCAAGGATATAAATATCGCCGCTCGCTTCTGCATAATCTCCACTGGAACCTGCTGACCCGTTGCTTCCCTGATTTGGGAACTTCGTAAACATTGTTGAAGGTTTTCCGTTCAAAAGATCGCCGTTGGAGCCGGGATATTTTCCGCCCTTTCCGCCTGCAGCGCCCTTACCACCGCAGGTACCGATGCCTGCACCTGCACCTGCGCCGCCATTGCCGCCATCGCCGCCGTCACCGCCGTAGCCTGCACTTGCTATGTCGGAAATGTATCCGTCCTGTCCCGGCTTTCCGTTTTCGCCGTCTGCAGCATTGCCGCCGGTGGCATTGACCGTGCCGCGTCCCGTGATAATCAGCGTTGCATTATGGGAAACATAAATGCCTGCACCGCCGCCGGTCTCGCGACCGCTTCCGTCACTGCCGATTGCAGTGAGCGTTACTCCCTCCGCAATATCCAGCACAACCGTGGAAGCCCCATTGACATAAAGACCGCATCCTCCGGGATGATTATTTGTAAATGTAACATCATTTTCAACCTTATATACCACTCCGTCTCGAAGCACCTTGCCGGAAGTTGAGCCAGACGAAATGATTTCGCAGGAATTCATGCTGTCAACATGGCTAATTACGCTGGTAAAATCAAGCACCGTTCCGGCAGTGCCGTTTCTGCCGTTTACGCCGGCATTGCCGCCATTACCGCCTACATAGTTGCTGTGACCGTCACTCGTCTTCTCATAGAATCCGGCCTGACCTTTTCCGCCTGAACGGTTGCCGCCTGCACCGCCAATGGGATACAGGTAGTTATTATCCGAGATACGGGTTCCGCCCGAACCGCCACCACCGCCGGCAGCACCGCCTGCTCCGCCGCCGCCGATACCCGGCAGAGAACAGTCCGGAGCAAAGCCGCCGGAACCTGCACCGCCGGGGCCACCGCCGCCGGCTGTATAATCGTTATGATAGTCGAACTTTTTGCTGTCTTTTTTATCACCGTAAGATTTATTATCATCAGCATTGTTTCCGCTTGCTCCGGCAACAGCAACAATCTGCACGGAGCCGGATATGATCACGCTGCCCATGTTCATGCCATCGGAGCCATCTGTGCCGTCTTTACCGGGTTGCCCGTTAAAGTCGTACGTGCCTGAGCCGGGGTTGGTTATGGCAGCACTGTGTCCGTTGAGCACAGCATCTTTACCGATATAGATGCCGCCTGCGCCGCCGATACCGCCGTTGCCGCCTTCTCCGCCGATGCC
>PITX01000053.1 GCA_017577345.1 Clostridiales bacterium | reverse complement strand
CCACCGTCGGCGCTGACCTGTGCTCTGCGCTCTGTGCTGCGACTGAGAGAATCCTCAGCGGCAGACAGATCCGCGCCCTTTGCAGACTGCTCCGTGCGCAATCGTTCCTGCTCATTACGGAGCGTTAAGTACCGTTTTGTCATGCCGTCGGCGGAGTCGGCAAGCTTTTTTCCCTCAGCTTCCGCTTCACGGAGCTTCACGGACAGCTTATCCGCCTCTTCTGTAATTTCGGATATTCTCGCCTCCAAAGCAGCGATCTGTTCGCCGATGCCGCCGCTGCGGCTCTCCTGCTCTGCCATTTCCAAACGGATGCGTTCCATATTCGCAAGACAGTTTTCGCTGTTCGTGCGAAGCACGGCAATTTCACTGCGGATGCCCTGCACGAGCGCTTCGCTCTCGGAAATCTGCTCGCGGAGCTGATCGGTCTGCATATCGCGGTTGTGCAGGTCAAAGCTGAGCGTTTCCGCAGTGACATAGAGCTGATCCAGTGCGGCGTGCTCCTGCTGAAGAATAAAGGCCGCGGAATGATAATCCTCCTCCGCCTTTCTCGCAGTAGCGCTGAGCTTATCAAGGTTATGCAGCCATAAGGCGACCTCGACGCCCTTGAGCTCGTCCCGGAAGGTCAGAAATTTCTTTGCCTTTTCCGACTGCTCGCGCAGCGGTTCGACCTGCAGCTCCAGCTCGGAAATTTTGTCACCGATACGAAGCAAATTTTCTTCCGTATTTGCAAGGCGGCGTTCTGTTTCCTCCTTGCGGTGGCGGTATTTGGAGATACCTGCCGCCTCTTCAAAAATTTCACGGCGATCTGTGCTTTTCAGAGAAAGAATTTCGTCAATTCTGCCCTGGCTGATATTGGAATAGCCCTCTCTGCCGAGTCCGGTATCCATGAACAGCTCATTGACATCGCGCAGACGGACAGACTGCTTGTTGATATAGAACTCACTTTCGCCGGATCGGTAATACCGGCGTGTGATCATCAGCTCATCCGCGTCATAGCGCAGTGCGCGGTCGGAATTATCCAGGACAAGCGTTGCCTCGGCAAAGCCGACCTGTGCACGCTTCTCCGTACCGCCGAAAATGACATCCTCCATCTTCTGACCGCGCAGAGATCTGGAGTTCTGCTCGCCCATGACCCAGCGGATCGCGTCAGAAATATTTGATTTTCCGCTGCCGTTCGGTCCGACGATCGCGGTAATGTCATGACCGAAGCTGACAACCGTCTTATCAGGGAAAGATTTGAAGCCCTGAATTTCAAGTTGTTTCAGATACATCGACAAATTGCTCCTATTGTATTTACGGTATATGATTTTACCAGATATTGTGTCAAATTGCAAGCACAATCCGCAATTTGTACTATATAAATTAAAAAATCAGGCTGATATCAGCCTGATTCGAAGATCTTGTGTATAGCTTGCGCTGCGGCAGCCTGCTCGGCGCGTTTTTTGCTTGTCCCGATACCTCGACCAACCTCATCCCCGTTGAGAAGTACACGGACGGAAAACTCCTTGCAGTGATCCGGCCCTTGTTCTCCGATCAGCTCATAGGATAGGATCTGTTCGCGCTTACGCTGTACCAGCTCCTGCAGCTCCGTCTTATAGTCATGCGTGTTGACAACCGTTGCAAGCTTCGGCAGAATCAGCCGTGTAATGATGCTCTTTGCCGCTGCAAAGCCGCCGTCTATGTAAGCAGCGGCAATCAGTGCTTCCATCACATCGCAGAGGATGCTTGCACGGTCGCGACCGCCGCCCTGCTCCTCGCCGTTGCCGAGCAGCAGGTAGTCACCGAGATGGATCTGCCGTGCAACTTCTGCAAGGTTTTTCTCGCAGACAAGCTCAGCACGGATCTTTGTCAACTCGCCCTCCAGCTTTGTCGGAAAGGTCCGATAGAGGTATTCCGCCGTAACAAAGCCGAGAATTGAATCACCTAAAAACTCCAGCCGTTCATAGCTGCGCAGGGCATCCTTAAACATCTCATTCGCATAGGAGGTATGGGAAAGCGCATTTCGGATCAATTCTTTATCCTGATATACATATCCCAATGCCGCTTCGAGCTCACTCAGCATTCTTTTCCTCCCGCGGCAGTGACATTGCCGCAATGTTGTCACGGATATCATCACAGAAGCCGCTTTCCACGGCATTCATCGCCTGTCTTACGGCACCGCAGATCGCTCTTGCATCGGACGAGCCGTGCGCCTTGATCACAGGCTTTGTGATGCCTACAAGAATGGAGCCGCCGACCTCACGGTAGTCCATGCGCTGCTTGATTTCGGAAATTCCCTTTTTGCACAGAAGCGCACCGAGCATGGAAAGCATGTTGCGCTTAAACATGCCCTTCATCAGGTTGCCCATATAGATTGCCGTGCCCTCCATCGCTTTCAGCAGAACATTGCCGGAAAAGCCGTCGGCAACTACAACATCCGCATCTCCGTCAGGGACATCACGCGCTTCGATATTGCCGATAAAATTGATCACGCCGTTCTCCCCTGCATGCTTCAGAAGCTGATAGGCTTCTTTGTGCAGCGGATCCCCCTTGCTGTCCTCAGCACCGTTGTTGAGAAGTGCAACGCGCGGATTCTCTTTTTTCTGCGCCTTTTTCGCATAGAACGAGCCCATGCAGCCGAATTGCAGCAAGAATTCCGGCGTACATTCCGTATTTGCCCCGGCATCGATCAAAATGCAGCCGCCTCCTGTCGGAAGGACGGGTGCAAATGCCGCACGGCGAATTCCTCGGATCCGTTTGACGACCAGGGTAGCGGCAGACAGAAGCGCACCGGTATTCCCGGCGGAAATAAAAGCATCACCTGCACCATCCGCCAGCATTTTCAGTCCCAGTACCATAGACGAGCCTTTGTGCTGACGCACGACCTCCGCAGGGTCAGCGTGCATGTCGACAATATCATCCGCATTGGCGATTTCCACGCCGTCCGGAAGCGTATCCCATCCGTGCTGTTTCATGCTCGAAAGAATGTCCTCTCCCCGACCGACCAGTACAATCTCAACACCGTATTCCTTTGCGCTTTGCAGGGCACCGAGCACGATTTGCTCCGGTGCATGGTCGCCGCCCATTGCGTCAATGATGATCTTCATATCTGTCTCCGTTCATAATCATTTGCAGATGTGCAAGTGCACGGTTGGCAATGGCAAGGTTTTTGTTTGCCTTGCCCTTTATTCTCTGCTCCAGCGGTGCAATGATGCCGAAGTTGACATTCATCGGCTGGAATGCCGTGACGGACGCATCGCTGATATAATGTGCCAGTGCACCGATCGCCGTCAGATTTGAAAAATCGGGGATCGGTTCACCGTTCAGCCTTGCCGCCATGGAAACTGCGGCAAGATAGCCTGAGGCGCAGGATTCCACATAGCCCTCCACGCCGGTCATCTGTCCGGCAAAGGCGACCATCGGGTTTCTTCGGTCAGCATAGGTCGCATCCAAAAGCTGCGGCGAATTCAGGAAGGTATTGCGGTGCATCACGCCGTAGCGCAAAAATTCTGCATCATGAAGTGCGGGAATCATGGAAAACACGCGCTTCTGCTCCGGGAATTTCAGATGCGTCTGAAATCCCACGATATTATAGATATTTCCTGCCGCGTTGTCCTGCCGAAGCTGAACGACTGCATACGGCTCTTTCCCCGACTTCGGATCTTTCAGCCCGACCGGCTTGAGCGGACCGTAGCGGAGCGTATCCTCTCCGCGCCGAGCCATGACCTCAACGGGCATACAGCCCTCAAAGACATTTTTATCCTCAAAACCGTGCACCTCTGCCTCCTGTGCAGAAGCAAGCTCGCGTACAAAGTCGGTATATTCCTCCTTGGACATGGCGCAGTTGATATAGTCTGCACTGCCGCGGTCATAGCGTGAGGCAAACCAGGCATAGTCCATGTTGATCGACTCACGCGAAACGAGCGGTGCAGCGGCATCAAAGAAATGCAGGTAATCGGCGTGCCCGAAGTATGCGGCAATTGCATTGCTGAGTTCGTCGGAGGTCAGAGGTCCCGTTGCGATGATCACAGGTTCTTCCGGAACTTCCGTGACTTCCTCTGATACGACCGTAATATTCGGATGATTGCGGATCTTCTCCGTCACCATGCCGGAAAAACCGTAGCGGTCAACTGCAAGACAGCCGCCTGCTTCCACGCGGGTCGCATCGGCACAGGTCATGATGAGGCTGCCGAGTCTCCGCAGCTCCTCTTTCAGCAGACCGACCGCATTTTCCAGGCGATCACCGCGCAGGGAGTTGGAGCAGACCAGTTCGGCAAAATCCGCGCAATGGTGCGCAGGTGACATTTTTGCCGGCTTCATCTCATACAGCCTGACTGAAAAGCCACGCTGTGCCAGCTGCCATGCCGCTTCACTGCCCGCAAGCCCAGCACCGATTACTTTCACTTCCGTCATTTCTTCTTTTTATCCTTCTTTGCTTCCTCTGCATTATCCACCGTCTCGGCGGTCGCCTTCGGCATCCTGCGCTTATAACCGCGCTTATCCTCCGGCACGAATTCCTTACATTCTTCGTTAATGCAGAAGGGCTTCATCCTGCCCTTACCGGATTTTTTGAACAGGGTCTGACCGCAGCTCGGGCAATCCGTTGCCGTCGGCACATCCCAGGTCATAAAGCCGCATTCCGTGCCTTTTTCACAGGCGTAATAGACATAGCCCTTTTTCGACTTGCGTTTCAGAATGGTACTGCCGCACTTCGGGCAGCGACCGGGCATCGGCTCGATGATCGGCTTTGTGTTCTTGCACTCCGGGAAGCCGGGGCATGCAAGGAATCTGCCGAATCTGCCGATCTTGATGACCATTTTTCTGCCGCAGACCTCACAAATTTCGTCGGTTTCCTCATCGGGTACCTTGATCCGCTTGCCCTCAAGTGCTTCCTCAGCGGCAGCCATTTCCTCATGGAAGCCACGGTAGAAGTCACGCAGGACCTGTTTCCATGCGACCTTGCCTGCTTCGACTTCATCGAGCTGATGCTCCATATTCGCCGTAAATTCCACATCAATAATATCATTGAAGCGATCGATCATCAGATCGGTCACCACAAGTCCGAGAGGTGTCGGAGACAGGCGCTTGTCCTTTTTGAGGACATATTCTCTGTCCTGGATCGTCGCAACGATAGAGGCATATGTTGACGGTCTGCCGACACCGCGTTCCTCCATCGCCTTGACAAGCGTTGCCTCGGTATATCTTGCGGGCGGTGTAGTAAAGTGCTGTTCTTTTTCGGTCTTTTCGGCGCGCAGACGCTCCGAGCCGTCCAGCTCAGGCAGCTTGGAGTTCTTTTCTTCATCCTCGTCGTCATGGCCTTCCTCGTAGACAGCCGTGAAGCCGGGGAATTTCATCATCATATCGGTAGCGCGGAAGACATGGCCGGCACATTCTGCATCGACCTGCACTGCATCATAACGCGCATCGGACATCTGGCAGGCAACGAAGCGGCTCCAAATGAGCTTGTAGAGGCGATACTGCTCTCTGGTCAGATCGCCCTTGATCGTCTCCGGATCCAGACGCACATTACTCGGGCGGATGGCTTCATGTGCATCCTGTGCGCCCTCTTTCTTACGGAAACGGCGCGGTGCACCGGGATAATACGCATCACCGTAGCGGGATTTGATCAGATCACGCGCTGCTGCAAGTGCTTCCTCGGAAAGACGCAGAGAGTCGGTACGCATATAGGTAATGAGACCGACAGAGCCTTCGCCGCTGATCTCAATACCCTCATAGAGCTGCTGCGCGATCGCCATGGTACGGCGCGGCGTCATGTTTAGCTTTCTGGATGCCTCCTGCTGCAAGGTTGAGGTAATAAACGGAGGTGTGGGCGCACGGTGCTTTTCCGAGCGCTTGATACTGTCAATGACAAATTCCTTGTTGTTGATATCCGCAATAATCTGATCGGTTTCCTTTTCGGAATGAAGCTCGCGCTTCTTGCCGTCGCCGAAGTAGCGGGCAGTAAAGCGTCCCTCTTTGCCGGTACAGCGCAGTACAGCGTCCAGCGTCCAGTATTCCTTCGGCACAAACGCTTCGATCTCGCGCTCGCGCTCAACAACCAGACGCGTTGCAACTGACTGCACACGACCGGCTGACAGACCTCTGCGGACCTTTTTCCACAGCAGCGGACTGAGCTGATAGCCGACGATACGGTCAAGAATACGGCGCGCCTGCTGTGCATCGACCAAGTCATAGTCAATGTCGCGCGGCTGCTGGATACTGTTGATGACCACATTCTTCGTGATTTCGTTGAAGGTAACACGCTTTGTCTTGCTGTCCGGCAAGCCGAGCAATTCCTTAAGATGCCACGAGATAGCCTCACCCTCGCGGTCAGGGTCAGTTGCGAGATAGACACAATCTGCTTTCTTGGCAGCACTGCGCAGCTCGGAAATGATAGACTCTTTCCCTTCCAAAGGACTGTATTCGGGCGTAAAATCATTTTCAATATCAACGCCGATCGTGCTTTTCGGCAGATCGCGCAGATGACCCATGCAAGCCTCTACCCTATAATCAGCACCGAGATATTTCCCGATGGTTTTCGCCTTCGAGGGCGATTCTACAATGACCAGATTTGTTCCCTTTGCCATGAGGAACCTCCGAATTCCATGTTATTTTCGCTTGTAATAATTGCCTGCCAGCTTTTCGGCAAGCCCTTTGATCTGCAGCAGTGTCAGCGCAGCCGTCACATTGCGCGACTGCATACCGCTCTTGGCCGTTAGCTCGTCACAATGGATCGGCTGTTCGGAAAGGAGCGCATAAACCGCGCTTTCGTCTCCGGAAAGAGCCGCTGTAGCCTCTTTTTCGTCACTATAAGTCTTTCCGGCAGGATTGTCAACGACTTTTTTGTCGCCTTCATCCGAAATCGTTACCGGCGAATAGACCGGCAGTGCCATCCCGTAGCGTGACTGAAAAATACGCTGCATTGCCTCCTTGCTTCGTCCGTCGGAGAGCTTGTCCGGAAAAAGATAGGTATATTCGCGCAGAACTTCCCAGCCGTCTTCGACCATGTATGCACCCTCTCGGATGAGGCGGTTGCTGCCGCTGCAATGCTTCACTCCGATATTACCGGGGATCGCAAATACATCTCTGCCCTGCTGGAGTGCAAGGTCAGCCGTGATCAGTGCGCCGCTGCGTTCCGGTGCTTCGACCACAAGAACGCCAAGGGAAAGGCCGCTGATGATGCGGTTTCTGACCGGGAAATTGCCGCGATCCGGTCGCGTCTTCGGCGGATACTCGCTGAGCAGGCAGCCGTGCTGTGCAACCTTCTGAAACAGAAAGTGATTTTCCCTCGGATAATCAACATCCAGCCCACAGCCCATCACGCTGACGACCGGCATAGAAGAATCCAGTGCGCCCTTAAGTGCCATGGTGTCAATGCCTCTTGCACCGCCGGAAATCACCAAGCCGCCGCTGTTTGCGATCTGTCTGCCGAACTGCTTGGCGTGCATCAGCCCGTAGGCACTGCACCGTCTTGAACCGACCACCGCAATTGCCGCTTCGCTGTCAAAATCGGGCAGCGAACCTTTAAAATAGAGCAACGCCGGCGGGTCGGTGATGTTTTTCAGCCGCTTCGGATAAGCCGCTTCCGCATAGGTCAGGAGGTCGATTTCTTCATTATCGCAGTCGCGCAGGATCTCCTCTGCGTCATCCAGTGACTTATCCAGAAGAGACTCCAGCCAGCGGCGGTCAAATCCCTCCGTATGCAGATAGTCTGCTTCTTTTAATTCGTAGATATGCTCTGCCGTGCCGTATAGCTCCAAAAGGGCAGCGCGTCCTCTTGTGCCGATGCCTTTTCGCGTTGTCAGCCAGACCCAGTGCTTGTGCATATTTTTTCTCTCTTTCCCGCTTGCTTTATTTCATCTGCCACATAACGATTGCGGCGGCAATCGCCGCATTGAGTGATTCGCAGCGTGGCTGCATCGGAATGATGAGTTGTTTGCTTGATACCTCCAACAGATGGTCGCAGACGCCCTGCCCCTCACTGCCGATCACCACAAGATAATCTC
>PITX01000052.1 GCA_017577345.1 Clostridiales bacterium | reverse complement strand
ATCGCCTGATAGCCCATCTCGAACAGCTCGTCGATGGACAGCACCTTGCCGATGACCATATTCGTCATGACCCGGACGCCCATAGCCTCAAGTTTTTTGATCTCATTGGCAACGATCGCCTTCGGCAGACGGAATTCCGGAATGCCGTATACTAAAACGCCGCCTGCGGTATGTAACGCCTCAAAAACAGAGACTTCATAGCCCCTCTTGGCAAGCTCGCTTGCGCAGGTCAGACCGGAAGGACCTGAGCCGACCACGGCGATCTTGATACCGTTGGATGCCGTCTTTTCGGGCATCTTATTCACATTTTCACGGTACCAGTCCGCAACAAAGCGTTCCAGACGGCCGATTGCCACAGGCTCGCCCTTGACACCGCGGATACACTTGCTTTCGCACTGACTTTCCTGCGGGCAGACACGACCGGAAAGGGCGGGCAGCGCATTGGTAGAGGTTATGACCTCATAAGCCTCCTGAAAATCACCCTCTGCGACCTTTGCGATAAATTCGGGAATGCGGATGTTCACCGGGCATCCGGTCACGCACTGCGGATTCTTACAGTTCAAACAGCGTTTTGCCTCATTGATCGCCATTTCTTCCGTGTAACCGAGTGAAACTTCCTTGAAATTGCGATTGCGGGCATTTGCCTCCTGCTCCGGCATGGGAGTCTTCGTCATCTGCATATTCGCCATGAAATTATCTCCCCTTCCTCAGCGGATCAATGCCTTACCGAGCTTTTCGATACGGCACATATGTTCCTTTTCATCCTCTGCTTCCTGATCGCGGTAGACACCGTTGCGGTTCATCAGTTCAGCAAAATCGACCTTGTGACCGTCGAAGTCAGGACCGTCAACACAGGCAAATTTCACTTCGCCGCCGACTGTAACACGGCAGCCGCCGCACATACCCGTTCCGTCAACCATGATCGGATTGAGAGAAACGATCGTTTTTACGCCAAACGGCTCGGTCGTCTTTGCGACAAATTTCATCATCGGGATCGGACCGATGGCAAGTACCTCATCATACTGCTTCCCCGACTCCAGAAGCTCCTGCAGCTTGACGGTGACAAAACCGTGCTCCCCGTAAGAGCCGTCATCCGTCATCAAATAGAGATTGTCACTGCAGGAACGGAATTCGTCCTCCAGAATCACAATATCCTTGTTGCGGAAGCCGACGATGACATCGACCTCACAGCCTGCCTCTTTGAATGCCTGCGCAGACGGAAGCGCAATGGCACAGCCGACACCGCCGCCGACAACGCAGACTTTTTTAAGACCTTCCGTCTCTGTCGGTCTGCCGAGCGGTCCGACAAAATCAAGAATGGTGTCGCCCTCGTTCAGCGCGCCGAGCATCTTGGTAGAAAGACCGACCTTCTGGAAAATGATAGTGACAGTCCCCTTTTCGCGGTCATAGCCTGCAATCGTCAGTGGTACACGCTCGCCAAATTCGTCAATGCGGAAAATGATAAACTGGCCTGCCTTTGCTTTCTTTGCGACAAACGGAGCCTCGATCTCCAGCAGTGTGACAGCGGAGTTCAGCTCTTTCTTTCTGACAATTCTGAACATATGCTTCAACCTTTCCATTTGATGTACACCTTATGATTATAACATATATTCGTGTAAAAACAATCTCTTTCGCGCATTAAATCAGCGAATTTACGACAATCGGGTCTTTCCCGATCTTCTCCCACGAAAAAAGCTCAATCAGCTCCGCGGTGCTGACGGGGTTATTCTCCCCTGTCAGTCCTGCTAAATTCGAGAGAATACCAAGCAATTCCTCCGGCTGAAATCTGCTGCGCAGATGCGCCATATCCAGGCTTTTTTCGCGCTTACTCAGGCGCTTGCCGTCAGGAGCGACCAATAACGGAACATGATAAAACTGCGGCACAGGCTTATGCAGGGCCTGATACAGCCAGATCTGACGCGGCGTGGAGTTCAAAAGATCACAGCCGCGCACGACCTCCGTCACTCCGCCGTCTGCGTCATCACAGACAACGGCAAGCTGATAGGCATAGACACCGTCAGAGCGGCGGACAATGAAATCTCCGCATTCTTTCGCAAGATTCTCCTTCTGATCACCGAATATTCCGTCTGTAAACGAGATTTCTCGATCGGGAACACAGACACGCCATGCAGGCTTCCTGATTTTTGCTTTTCGCTCGTCATCGGTCAGATTCCGACAGGTACCCGCATAGATGAACTTCCCATCCGAGGCGTGTGGTGCGGAAGCGTCGTGCAGCTCATTGCGGCTGCAATAGCACGGATAGGTCGGAAGCTGTGCAAAGGCTCTGCCGTAGAATTCCGAGCGCGTACTTTGCAGCGGCATTTCCTCGTCCCAGTCAAGACCGAGCCATTGCAGATCGTCTTTCAGCGCATCAATATACGCCTGTTTGCTTCGGTCAGGATCAAGATCTTCAATGCGAAGTAGCATTTTTCCGTTTTGAGAGCGAACGGAAAGCCATGCAAGCAATGCGGTAAACAGGTTGCCGAGGTGCATCCGTCCGGAAGGGCTGGGTGCAAAGCGTCCGACCGTCATGGCAGGCTCACCGCATTTCTCAAAGGCTGGTTTTCTATGTATTTTTTTAAATTTTCGCGGCATATCTCCCAGATTTTTTCTTCCGTTTCGGGCAGATGGCCGAAGCTCACGCCTGCTACATGCGGGGTCAGGATGACATTCGGCATATTCCGCAGCGGATGATTTTGCGGCAAAGGCTCCGGCTCGGTCACATCCAGCCCGACACCGAAAAATTTTCCGGAATTTAAGCAATCTGTTAACGCTTTCAGGTCAATCAGGCTACCTCTGCCGACATTGATGAGAACGGCATCGTTTTTGCACAGGGAAAGCCGCACTTCATCGAAATAATGCGCCGTTTCCTCGGACGCCGGAAGTGCGCAGAGAATGAAATCTGCCTCCGGCAGGAACGCAGTGGCGCAGGATAGGGTCGTCAGCACTTCAAAATACGCTCTCTGCTCACGCGCAGAACGACAAACCCCAATGGTATGCACGCCGAGAGCCTGCAGGCACTTGGCAATCTCCGTGCCGATGTTGCCGCAGCCGAAAATCAGCGCGGTGCTTCCCGTAATTCGTTTTTCACAGCCGAGATCCTGCCACGCAGCAGCCTTCTGATATGCAGGAAGTCTGCGGCAAAGGGAAAAGAGTATGGCAAGCGCGTGTTCGGCGATCGTCTCACCGAAGGCACCCGATGCCGTGGTCAGAACAACATCCTTTGGAAAACCGCCGTGCAGATAGCGATCAGCACCTGCCCATGTCATCTGCACCCATTTCAGCCTTTTCGCATTCGACAGCTCTGCAAGGCTCGGCTCGCCGATGATCACCTCTGCATCTGCAATCTCCCGCAGACGCTCTGCTGCATCGGCATCCTTTGGAAGCGCGACGACCTCAAATTCTTCTGTCAGCTTCGGCACATTTTCTCCGCAATCGGACAGTACCAATAGTTTTCGCATGATTTCCCTCCGTGGTCAGTAGGCAATGTTAAAATCATCCCATGTCACAGGCTCTGTATAGGGATTGAAATACGCATTGATCAAATCAAGATAGTCCCCATCCAAATCGACGCAGACATAAATATCTTTAAAATAGAACGGCATGACGGCGGTATACATGGAATCCGTGCCGCAGACTACTGCCGATTCCGCCAGCCAGTAAAGCTCTGTCAGAGACATGTCCGTGGTGCAACGCCTTCCCAGCTTCCAAAGCGCAACAGGCAGCTTTAAGATGTTAACCGGCGTTGCCCATTGGTCAATTGCCTCTTTCATAAAATCGCGCTGCACGCGAATCCTTCCGATGTCAGCATCTGCATAGCCGGAACGGAAACGGACAAGCCCCATCGCCTGCTCCCCGTCCAGCTCCCGCAAGCCTGCCGGTAGTGCGATGTGAAGATCTTGGGCAGGATCGTCATAATACATATCGACAGGAACATCAAAATCTACACCGCCGAACAGATCAACCAAATCAATAAATACCGCCAAATCGACCAGAATATATCCGTCCGGACGGAAGCCGATGCAGTCGGCGGTATAGTCCATCAGAGCCTCCATGCCCTCTTCGCCGCAGCCGTTGGCTGCATAGGCGGCATTGATCTTATGAGGCGTATAGGAGGAATTGACTTTCGTATCTCGTGGAATACTCATAATATTGATAGAACGCTTTGTACGGTCGATCTGCATGAGCATGAGGGTATCGGTATTATTGCTTTCCAAGTCCTCACCCACTAACAGCACAGTGCAGCAATCATCCTTTCTTCCTGCACTGCGGTGCATCGGCTCATGAGAGAAAAAATGCAGTGCGGCAGCGGCAAGAATCACCGCAAGAAGCAGAAACAGTAGGGTTTTCAGGATAAATTTCAAAAAACGGTGCTTTTTGCGCGATTTTTCGGGAGGCTCATAATACTGGTTTACCTTTCTTTCCGATACAGAAGGACGCTCGGGAATAGAAAAAACCTCTTTTTCCGCTTCTTCTGTAAAAGCGTCCTCGTAAAGCTTATCTTCAAAGCCGATCTCGTACGGGTCATTCTCGGGCGGAATCGGGCGTGGGCTCCATTCCTGATTCGATCTGTAGCTCATGTACTCACCTTCTTTCCTGTATTTTACAACATAACGCAGGGGTTGTAAATAATGAATACGAACACGAAATTCCATATCATGAAATTTTGTAATAAATTTCACCAGATTGTTCTTGACAATTCCATGATATGCTTGTATACTTGTCCACAGGACACAATATATTGTGGTAGCTTTGCGACTTCTCCACAAAATAATCCAAACCTATTTTCTGATTTTCGGAGGCAATTATGCGTATCGGAGGCCTTCAAAAGCTGACATTACTCGACTTTCCGGGTCATGTTGCCTGTACGGTATTCCTGCAGGGCTGCAATTTTCGGTGCCCGTTCTGCCACAATACTTCTCTTGTAATGGGAACGGAGGAGATCTCCGAGGATGAGGTTCTTCGCTTCCTGAAAACGCGGCAGGGACTTCTTGACGGCGTTGCCGTCACCGGGGGTGAGCCGCTTCTTTCGGCCGGTCTGCCGGATTTTCTGCGAAAAATAAAAGCCCTCGGTTTCATGATCAAGCTGGACACCAACGGCAGCCTCCCGGAGAAACTTCGTGCGCTGATCGATGAAAACTTAGTTGACTATGTCGCAATGGACATCAAAAACAGTCCGGAAAAATATTTGCAGACCGCAGGTGCGGATGGTATGCTCGATGCCGTAAAAGAAAGCGTATCAATTCTGATGAACGGCACCGTTCCCTACGAATTCCGCACGACGGTTGTCGATGAGCTGCACGAGCCGTCGGACTTCCATGCAATCGGTGAATGGCTCAAAGGAGCGAAGCAGTACTTCCTACAGGGCTTTGTGGACTCCGGCGATATTCTTTGCCCGGGTCTGCATGCGGCAAGCAAGGAAAAAACAGAGCAATGTCTGGCAATTGCCGGTCAATATATACCAGATACAAAAATCAGAGGATTATAAGAATAAAGGGGAAAATAAAATGTATCAAGTAGTAAAACGCAATGACAAGGTCGTAGATTTTGATCTGTCGAAAATCTGTGTCGCCATTCAAAAGGCATTTGATGCCCTTGAAAAGGACTACAACAAGGACACCATTGACTTCCTCGCGCTCAAGGTGACGGCTGACTTTGAGCCGAAGATCAAGGATGGCAAAATCGCGGTTGAAGATGTGCAGGACAGCGTGGAAACCGTCCTGAGCCGTGCAGGCTATGACGATGTGGCAAAGGCTTACATCCTTTATCGCCGTCAGAGAGAAAAGCTCCGCAACATGAAATCCACCATCCTCGACTACAAGGAGATTGTGGATAACTATGTACAAATCAACGACTGGCGCGTAAAGGAGAACTCCACCGTGACGAATTCCGTCGGCGGTCTGATTCTGAGCAACTCCGGCGCCATCACCGCCAACTACTGGCTCAGCGAGGTCTATGATAAGGAGATCGCCGAGGCACACCGCAGCGCCGCTATCCACATCCATGATCTTTCCATGCTCACCGGTTACTGCGCCGGTTGGAGTCTCAAGCAGCTCATCAAGGAAGGTCTCGGCGGCGTGGTGGGTAAGATCACCTCTTCTCCTGCCAGCCATCTGAGCACTCTGTGCAACCAGATGGTGAACTTCCTGGGTATCATGCAGAATGAATGGGCCGGCGCACAGGCTTTCTCCTCCTTTGATACCTATCTGGCTCCCTTCGTCAAGGTAGACAACCTGACCCAGAAAGAGGTCAAGCAGTGCGTGCAGTCCTTCGTATACGGTGTGAATACCCCCTCCCGTTGGGGTACTCAGGCTCCTTTCAGCAACATCACGCTGGACTGGACCGTTCCCAATGACCTGAAGAACCTGCCCGCTATCGTGGGCGGCAAGGAAATGGACTTCACCTACGGTGATTGCCAGAACGAAATGGATATGGTCAACAAGGCCTTCATCGAGATCATGATCGAGGGCGATGCCAACGGCCGCGGTTTCCAGTATCCTATCCCCACCTACTCCATCACCAACAGCTTCGATTGGAGCGAGACCGAGAACAACAAGCTCCTCTTCGAGATGACCGCCAAGTACGGCACCCCCTATTTCTCCAACTACATCAACTCCGATATGGAACCCTCCGATGTGCGCAGTATGTGCTGCCGTCTGCGTCTGGATCTGCGCGAGCTGCGCAAAAAGTCCGGTGGCTTCTTCGGCTCCGGTGAATCCACCGGCTCCGTGGGCGTTGTCACCATCAATCTGCCCCGTATCGCTTATGAGGCCACCAGCGAAGCGGACTTCTATGTCAAGCTGGACAAGCTGATGGACATCTCCGCCCGCTCCCTGAAGATCAAGCGTACCGTTATCACCAAGCTCCTGGATGCAGGCCTTTATCCCTACACCAAGCGTTACCTGGGCACCTTTGACAACCACTTCTCCACCATCGGCCTCATCGGCATGAACGAGGTGGGTCTCAACGCCAAGTGGCTGGGCAAGGATCTGACCCATGCTGAAACACAAGCCTTTGCCAAGGACGTGCTGAATCACATGCGCGAGCGTCTCAGCGACTATCAGGAGCAGTACGGCGATCTGTACAACCTGGAGGCTACGCCCGCCGAGTCCACCACCTATCGCTTTGCCAAGCACGACAAGGAGCAGTATCCCGATATCATCACCGCCAACGAAAACGGCACTCCTTACTACACCAACTCCAGCCATCTGCCCGTGGGCTATACCGAGGATATCTTCTCCGCTCTGGACGTGCAGGATGAGCTGCAGACTCTCTATACCTCCGGTACCGTGTTCCACGCCTTCCTGGGCGAGAAGCTGCCCGACTGGAAAGCCGCTGCCGCTCTGGTTCGTAAGATCGCAGAGAACTACAAGCTGCCCTACTACACCATGAGCCCCACTTACAGTGTCTGCAAGGATCACGGCTATCTGACCGGCGAGCAGTATACCTGCCCCCACTGCGGTGAGAAGACCGAGGTCTACAGCCGCATCACCGGCTATTACCGCCCCGTGCAGAACTGGAACGACGGCAAGAGCCAGGAATTCAAGGATCGCAAGGTCTACAACATCGGCCGCAGCGTGCTGACCCACAAGGGACCGAAAACCGATGATACCGCCTGTGCCTGCGAAGCCGCTCCCGCGGAAGCACCCGCTCCTCAGGCAGCTGCCATGCTCTTCGTTTCAGCCACATGCCCCAACTGCAAGCTTGCCATCGCCAAGCTGGATCAGGCGGGCTTTGCCTATGAGAAACTGCTGGCTACCGAACATACCGATCTGGTGGATAAGTTCGGCATCAAGCAGGCACCCACGCTGGTGATCGCTCAGGGCGATGATGTGCAGAAATTCAAGGGTGTCAGCGAGATCCTGGGATTCCTGACCGGAAAAGCAAAGGTCCTCAGAAGCTGATCAGAAAAGCCACAGAACACTCTGCCGCAACGGATTTCGCTGCGGCAGATTTTATGAAAAAGAACTTAATTCGGAGGAGATTATGCACGATATCGTGATTATCGGAGGCGGCCCTGCCGGCATGACGGCGGCCCTGTACGCTC
>PITX01000051.1 GCA_017577345.1 Clostridiales bacterium | reverse complement strand
ATGTGAGACAGCCTGCACAGGAGTTCTTAGGCACCTTTGATCTGATCGTATCCAATCCGCCGTATATTTCCACCGCAACGATCGAAAAGCTCGACCCATCCGTGCGGGACTTCGAGCCGCGCATTGCGCTGGACGGCGGTGAGGACGGTCTGGATTTCTATCGTGCGATCATTGAAAACTATTCCTCCGCGCTCAATCCGGGCGGATATTTCTGCTTTGAATTCGGCATGGGGCAGGAGGATGAGGTTTGCGCACTGCTGCGGCAGGGCGGCTTTGAAATCATGGAATTAAGAAAAGACACCGCAGATATTACCAGGGCAGTCCTTGCCCGGAAAAGAGAGGAAAGCTGACGATGGCAACAAAGAAACCCGTATATGAAGCCCCGACTCCCGCAGAGGATAAGAAAAAGGCACTGGAGACCGCCCTGCATCAGATCGAAAAGAATTTCGGCAAAGGCTCGGTCATGCGTCTGGGCGATAAGCCGGAGCTTTGCGTTGACGCGATCCCGACCGGCTCTCTGGCACTGGATGCCGCACTGGGCATCGGCGGTCTGCCGCGCGGCAGAATTGTTGAGATCTACGGTCCGGAATCCTCCGGTAAGACGACGCTTGCGCTCCATGTTGTGGCAGAGGCGCAGAAGCGCGGCGGCGAAGTCGCGTTTGTCGATGCGGAGCACGCACTGGATCCGACCTATGCTGCTGCTATCGGCGTTGATATTGACTCCATGCTTGTCTCTCAGCCGGATACCGGCGAGCAGGCATTGGAAATCACGGATGCACTGGTTCGCTCCGGCGCAATTGATGTTGTCGTTGTCGACTCTGTTGCCGCGCTCGTACCGCGTCAGGAAATTGAGGGCGAGATGGGCGATGCTTTCGTTGGCCTGCAGGCGCGTCTGATGTCGCAGGCACTGCGGAAGCTGGCGGGTACGATCGCCAAGACGAACTGTATCGTTATCTTCATCAATCAGCTTCGTATGAAGATCGGCGTGATGTACGGCAACCCCGAAACGACCACCGGCGGCAATGCACTGAAGTTCTATTCTTCCGTGCGCCTGGATGTCCGAAAGGTCGAAACGATCAAGGAAGGCGGCTCGGTCATCGGCAACCGTACCCGCGTCAAGGTCATTAAGAACAAGGTCGCTCCTCCGTTCCGTGAGGCGATTTTCGACATTATGTACGGCGAAGGCATTTCCAAGTTCGGCGAACTGCTGGATATGGCAGTGGAGCTGGAGCTGGTCAATAAGAGCGGCAGCTGGTTCTCCATCGGTGACGAGCGCATCGGTCAGGGAAGAGACAACGCAAAGCAGTATATTGCTGACCATCCCGAAATCGCTGACGAACTGGAGACCAAGGTGCGTGCCCATCTTGCCGAGCTGCAGGGTGCACGCGGCAAGGCTCCCGCCAAGCCCGCAGGAAATGCGGTAGATATTTCCGCAGAGGATTTCGATGAAGGTTGAGTCCATTGCGTCCACACGCTCACCGCAGGGAAAACTGCGTGTCCGCTTTGACGACGGGAGCAGCCTGATGGTGCTTCCTGCCGCCATGGCAGAGCTTGGGCTTTATCAGGGAATGGAACTTCCCGACGGTGCGATGGAGTCTATCAAAGACACCTGCGCCAAAGCTTCTGCAAAGGAACGGGCTGTGCGGATCATTTCAGCATCGACCGTATCCAAACGGGAGCTGGAAAAGCGTCTGATCCAAAAAGGAGAGCGCGAAGAAGATGCGAAGCAGGCGGTGCAGTGGCTGGATGATTTAAGGCTGCTGGATGATGCACAGGCGGCGCAGCAGATTGTGCGAAGTGGTGCGGCGAAGGGCTACGGAGCGGCAAGAATAAAACAGATGCTGTTTGAAAAGCGGATCCCGAAGGAATACTGGGATGATGTGCTGGAGCTTCTACCGCCGCAGGATGACGCGATCGACAGCTTTTTGCAGCGTCGCTTCCGCGGAAAACAGCCGGACAGAGCGGAATGTAAGCGTGCAACGGATGCACTTCTGCGCCGCGGACATAGCTGGAGCGACATCCGCCGCGCACTGGAACGCTATGCGCCGGAAGAAGAGCTTTTTGACGATTAACGAAAGAAGGACATAGCAAATGGGCAATCGCATCGGGGTCATTTCTCTCGGATGTGCAAAAAATCAGGTCAACGCAGAACAGATGATGTATCTGCTGCGTGAAGCAGGGTATGAGATCTTTCCCTCGGTCGAGGGCGCGGATGTAGTGATAATCAACACCTGCGGTTTTATTGATTCTGCCAAAAGTGAAGCGATCGACAATATTCTTGCCATGGCGGAGCTGAAAGCGGAGGGCGTGATCGGGAAAATTCTCGTGACCGGCTGCCTTTCACAGCGGTATCAGCAGGAAATTCTGAAGGAACTGCCGGAGGTAGACGGCATTCTCGGCACGGGAAGCTACGGGTACATCGTCTCTGCGGTGAAGCAGCTTCTTGCCGGTGAGAGCGTTTCTCGCTTTGACGACATCAACGCTCCTGTGGATGAGGTCGGCAGAATTCTAACGACCCCGGAGTATTATGCATTCCTGAAAATTGCGGAGGGCTGTGATAATCATTGCTCCTACTGCGTCATTCCTTCTCTGCGCGGCAAATATCGAAGCCGCACAATGGAAGACTGCCTCTATGAGGCAAGAATACTGGCAGAGGACGGCGTGAAGGAGCTGATCGTCGTTGCACAGGATACCAGCCGCTACGGTATTGATCTTTACGGGGAGAGAAAACTGCCGGAGCTGTTGCGTGAGCTTTGCAAGATTGAAAAGCTGCATTGGCTCCGTGTGCATTACCTGTATCCGGACGAGATGACAGATGAGCTGATCGATGTGATCGCATCTGAGCCGAAAATTGTCAAGTATCTGGATATTCCCATTCAGCATGTCAATGATAAGATACTGAAGAAAATGAACAGACGGGGAACGCGGCAGGAGCTGGACGCACTGTTTGCCAGGCTCAGAGCGCGTATTCCCGGTGTGGTCATCCGCACCAGCCTCATTACCGGGCTGCCGGGTGAGGGTGAGGCGGAATTTGAAGAACTTTGCCTCTGGCTGCGTGAGCATAAGCTGGAGCGTGTCGGTGCCTTTGCGTTCTCTCCGGAGGAGGGAACTGCTGCGGCGAAGATGGAGCATCCTGAGGAGGAAATCGCCGTACATCGTGCTCAGATCGTGGAGGAGCTGCAATCGCGCGTCATGGATGAATGCAACAATGCGCGGCTCGGGACGGTCATGGAAGTCCTCTGCGAAGGTTTTGATGCAGAGAACGAGCAGTATTTCGGCAGAACCTATGCCGACTCGCCGGAAATCGACGGCAGAGTGCTGTTTTCCGCTGACCGCACGGTCAACATCGGCAGTTTTGTCCCCGTTCGCATCACAGGCGTCTGTGACGGCGATCTGACGGGTGAGCTTGAGGAGGCGTGAGCGATGACAACAGCGACAAAAATTACCTTTATCCGGGTGCTTTTGATTCCGGTTTTCTTGGTTTGTATGTACCTCGCAAAGACCTATCCGTTCATGCTCTATGTGTCTCTGGCAGTCTTTGCGATCGCGAGCCTGACCGATCTGATCGACGGCAAGATCGCAAGAAAATACCATCAGGTCACCGATCTCGGGAAATTTCTTGACCCGCTGGCGGACAAGGTGCTTGTGATCACGGCAATGGCCATGTTCTGCGAATGGGGTATTTTCCCTGCATGGGCGCTGATGATCGTCCTGACGCGTGAATTTGCCGTGACCGGTCTGCGCCTGATCGCCGTCGGTAAGGGCAGAGTGATCGCCGCATCATGGTCGGGCAAAATGAAGACGGCCGTGACGATGGCAGGTCTGTGCCTGATGCTGTTCTTTAACGGCGAGTTTTTCGCTAACCTGCTCAACACCCATATCTGCCCGAACTTCATGACGGTGTTCAACTGGGTCATCGTCGGTGCGATCACGCTTGTAACGCTGTACTCCGGCATTGAATATTTCGTGAAAAACCGGGATGTATTTGCGAATTAACAGGTTTTCCTTGACACAAAATTCGGCAGATGGTAATATAATGAAGATGAATATCGCGTTGACCGAAAAGAGTAACCTGCATAGAGCGCAGCAGAGAGTGACCGCCATCGGCTGGAAGCGGACACGGTGCAAGGCAGGCGAAGTGCATTCGTGAGCGAGGGGAGATCCCGTTGGCCGCGTCAAGGCTGTGAGTTAGAAATCAGAGTGGAACCGCGGCAACACCGCCTCTGGAGTGATCCGGAGGCGGTTTTTCGTATGGAGGAGGAAATATGCGGTTAAAAGAAACCATAGAGGCATATCAGCGCAACGATCCTGCGGCGCGCAGTAAGTTTGAGATTTTTTGGCTGTATAACGGACTGCACGCGCAGATGTATTACAGAGTCGCGCACTGGTTATATCTGCATAAGCTGCGCTTTTTGGCGCGATGGATCTCACAGCTTGCCAAGCGGCGTACCGGCGTGGAGATCCATCCTGCGGCGACGATCGGCAGGCGGCTCGTGATCGACCACGGCACCGGAATTGTCATCGGTGCGACGGCGGAGATCGGAGACGATTGCCTGCTGTATCAGGGCGTGACATTAGGCGGTACGGGTGCGGAAAGAGAAAAGCGCCATCCGACGCTCGGCAACAATGTCATGGTAGGCTGCGGTGCAAAGGTATTGGGACCGTTCAAGGTCGGTGATAATGCACGCATTGCCGCAAATTCCGTGGTACTGCGCGAGGTGCCGCCAAATTCCACGGTGGTCGGCGTACCGGGCAGAGTGGTGCGTCTGAACGGCGAAAAGCTCGACCAGATCCACACACCCGACCCCATCCGCGCAGAGCTGGACTATCTGACAGAGCGCATTGCCGCGCTTGAAAAACAAATGGAGGGAAAATAAATGTATCTGTACAATTCTCTGAGCCATAAAAAAGAGCTTTTTACGCCCAATCATGAGGACATCGTTAAAATGTATACCTGCGGTCCGACGGTCTATCACTATGCACACATCGGTAATCTGCGCAGCTATATCATGGAGGATGTTCTGGAAAAGAGCCTGCGCTATCTGGGCTACAATGTCAAGCGCGTCATGAATATCACCGATGTCGGCCATCTGGCATCGGATGCCGATACGGGCGAGGATAAAATGCTAAAGGGCGCAAAGCGGGAGCATAAGACGGTCATGGAGATCGCAAAATTCTATACGGATGCGTTCTTTGCAGACTGCAAGAAGCTCAATATCAAAACGCCCGATGTCGTTGAGCCTGCGACCAACTGCATCCCGGAGTTTATCCACATGGTGCAGACGCTTCTGGATAAGGGCTATGCCTATCTTGCAGGCGGCAATGTCTATTTCGATACCTCAAAGCTGGAAAAGTACTATGTATTCAACGATCATAACGAAGACGATCTGGAAGTCGGCGTCCGCGAGGGTGTGGAGGAGGACGAGAACAAGCGTAATAAGAACGACTTTGTCCTTTGGTTTACCAAGTCCAAGTTTGAAGATCAGGCACTGAAATGGGACTCCCCGTGGGGCGTCGGCTATCCCGGCTGGCATATCGAATGCTCCGGTATCAGTATCAAGCATCTTGGCGAGGATATGGATATCCACTGCGGCGGCATCGACAATGCTTTCCCGCATCATACCAACGAGATCGCGCAGTCAGAAGCATATCTCGGTCACAAATGGTGCAATTACTGGTTCCATGTGCATCATCTGAACACCTCTGACGGCAAAATGTCCAAGTCAAAGGGAGAGTTTTTAACGGTTTCCCTGCTGGAAGAGAAGGGCTATGATCCGCTGGTCTACCGTCTGTTCTGCCTGCAGAGTCACTATCGCCGCAACCTTGTTTTCACATGGGAAAATCTTGACAATGCGGCAGTGACCTATCAGAAGCTGATTGCAAAGATCGCAACGCTGGAAAGCGACGGCGCGGTGGAGCAGGAGGTATTTGCCGCTCTGAAGCAGCGTTTTGAGACCGCGCTGAACGGCGACCTCAACACCTCACTTGCCGTAACTGCCATCTATGATGTGCTCAAGGCAAAGACCAACGATGCAACGAAGCTGGCGGCACTGAGGGATTTTGATACCGTACTGGGACTGAATCTGTTGGAAGCTGCCGAAAAACTGCGTGCGTCTCAGCCGAAGGAGGAGTACGGCTCCGATCCCGAAATTGACGCACTTGTTGCCGCCCGTGCGGAAGCAAAGAAAGCGAAAAACTGGGCAGAGGCTGACCGCATCCGCGATGAACTCAAGGCGCAGGGCATTGAGATTATCGACACGCCGCAGGGCGCAAAGTGGAAAAAGATCAGAACGGAGGAAACAGCATGAAGCTGATGATTTTGGATGGCAACAGTGTCATCAACCGCGCTTTTTACGGCATTCGTCCGCTGACAACGCGGGACGGTCTCTATACCAACGCGATCTTCGGCTTCCTGAATATACTGCAGAAGGTGACGGCGGAGGAAAAACCCGATGCGCTCTGTGTCGCCTTCGACCTGCACGGTCCGACCTTCCGCCGTCTGCAGTATGAGGGCTATAAGGCGACCCGTCACGCTATGCCGGAGGAGCTTGCCATGCAGATGCCGGTCATGAAGGAAGTTCTTTCTGCCATGAACATTCCGATCTATGAATGTCAGGGCTGGGAAGCGGATGATGTGATCGGAACGGTTGCAGATACCTGCACAAAGCAGGGCTGGAGCTGTGTTATCCTCACGGGTGACCGCGACAGTCTGCAGCTCGTGGATGACCATGTGACGGTGAAGCTGGTGCGCACACAGGGCGGGCAGACCGGAACAACGAATTATACGCCGGAGGTATTCCGCGAGGAGTACGGGCTGGAGCCTCTGCGCCTGATCGACCTGAAGGCCCTGATGGGCGACAGCTCGGATAATATTCCGGGAGTGGCAGGGGTCGGACCAAAGACGGCAATCGACCTGCTCAAAAAATTTGGCACGCTGGACGGTGTCTATGATAATCTGACACCCGAAAACATGAAGGGGAAGCTCTTTGAAAAGCTGCAAAATGGAAAAGAAGCTGCCTACTTATCCTACGATCTTGCAATAATTCGAAAAAATGCGCCGATCGAATTTACGCCGGAAAAAAATATGGTGCGTGAGCCGCAGAAGCGCGAGCTCTATGACCTCTTTCTCCGTCTGGAGTTTCAGAAGCTGATCGACCGCTACGGACTGCGTTCTGCGGCGTTTGAGCAGCCGGAGGAGAAAACGGAGGAATTTGTCTGCGAAGTTACGGTGGAAGAGCCGCAGTCCTTGGAGGAAGCAGAAAAATACCTGCGCTCTTTTGAAGGAAAAGAATTCGTTTCACTTGCTGTCGACGCGCATTTTTCCACGCTCGCGGTAGACAGCGGCGATCATATGACGCTGTTTGACCGCGAAACGCTCGGACAGGCGTATCAGACCGTTCTGATGACACTCTTCTCCGGGAAAACGCGGTTGGTCGTGCACGGCGCAAAAAAACTGCTTCGCAGCCTGTTATCTATGGGCATCAACGCGGACGGGATCATATTTGATACCGAGGTCGCGGCATATCTGTTGGATGCGACACGCGGGAGCTACGATATTCACAGCGTATTTGCGCAGTATGAGCACGCCATGCTTCCGACAGTTGAGGAGCTGGATGTGCCGGAAAAACCTGCAAAGCAGGCAGTACTGGAAAGTGAAGCAACAGCTGCTTCTGCCCTTTATCCGCATCTGTTGGACGAACTGCACAGGCAGGGCAGCGATAAGCTGTATTTTGATGTAGAATTACCTCTGTGCCGTGTACTGGCACAGATGGAGCATGACGGTGTTCTGGTGGACAGAGAAGCCTTGTCCTCCTTCGGTAAGATGCTTGCCAAGCGGATCAATGCCTGTGAAAAGCTGATTTTCGGCTATGCGGGCGGGGAATTCAACATCAATTCCACCAGACAGCTCGGAGAACTGCTGTTTGAAAAGCTCGGACTTCCGCCGGTCAAAAAAACCAAAAGCGGCTATTCCACCAATGCGGATGTGCTGGAGGAATTAAAGGACAAGCATCCCGTCGTGCAGGCGGTCCTGGACTACCGTATGCTGACGCAGCTGAAATCGCCCTATGGCGACAGTATGCCAAAGGAGA
>PITX01000050.1 GCA_017577345.1 Clostridiales bacterium | reverse complement strand
GTGCATACAGATACAGTGTCCCGCTGCCGAAGTTGAGCATCATATCCTGCGTGACAAGCAGCACGGGAATGTTTGCCTGCTGTGCATAGCGTAGGAGCCTCTCCCGGTTTCCCGAATGGTCGGGCAGGTCGGGCACAATGAGCTGTCTGACGCGGATACGGGACAGGAACTGCATTGCACCGCAGACATGATCGGTATCGTAATGCGTTAAAATCAACGCATCCATGCCGGTATAGCCACTCGTCAGCAGGGAGCGTGCGACCTGTTCGCCGTTATAATCCGCTTCGTCACCGCCGCAGTCGATCAGCACCGCGTTGGCATCGTTCTGCAGGAAAATGCACTGTCCCTGACCGACATCGAAGACCTTCAGCGTCATGCCCGCAGAGCTGTGCATGGAGAAGAAGACCGCGCCGACCAGTGTGACCAGTAAGGCGGCAAATAAAATCCGCAGCTTAACATGCCCCCTGCGCAGGACAAACACAAATATCATCAGGTATGCCGTCACGAGCCATGCGACGATGTAGCCGCTGTCGGTATAGACGGCGGCGTACGGGATTTTCGCAAGCAGTCCGGTCAGCCACAGCACATAGCGGATCAGCCACGACACGAGCCAAGCGATCGCCGCACCGAGCGGTGCATATGCCAAAGCCGCGAACGCCGCAAAAAACACACCGATGAAGGTCGCACTGAGGACGGTCATCGTCAGCAGGTTTGTCAGCGGTGCGATCAGGGAAATCGCTCCGAAGACCGCCGCGACCAACGGTGCAGTGAAGACCATGGTGCTGAATGAGGTAGCGATCGTAACAGCCGCACCGTAGTAGATGTGATACATAATACCATGCTTTTCGCGCAGCTCATCCTCGTTGACGACTTTCATCAAGCGGCTGAAGATGCGCGGTGCCAGCAGAAAAATGCCCATCATACATGCAAAAGAAAGCTGCAGGCTGATATTTGCGATCGCCCACGGATTGAAAGCAAGGATCAGCAGGAGCGCAAGTCCCAAAGATGTCGGTGCATCGTTTTCCCGATGCACCAACGGTGCGGTCAGCAGGACGGTGTTCATGATCACTGCTCTCGTCACCGATGCGCCGAAGCCGAGCATTGCCGCAAAGAAAAGCATCACAGGAATACTGATCACGGCGGCAAGCTTTCTTCTCTGTCGGCAGAGTACCATGATGATACCGATGAGCAGTGAGACATGCATACCCGAAACAGCGGTGATATGTGCAAGGCCCGTCACGGAAAGCGTATTGCGCGTTTCATAGGGCAGTCCGCTCTTATCGCCTGTCAGGATGGCCTTTGCAAAGCCCGCAGTATCGGCAGGAAACACAAGATCAATTCTGTCCTTCAGCTTCGCTGCAAGCAGGGCAGGATAGCAGGAAAGCGGCGTATTCTCTGCTTTTTCGACTTCCAACGCACCGCGCTGCAGACCGAGAAGCGAAATATCGTTGGACTGATAGTACAGATTGTTTTCATCGCCGCTGCCGCGGGAAACATCAATGACATCCGCCGTGGTACTGACGGTATCACCGAGTGCCAATTCCTCCGGTCGGCAATTCAGATACAAAATCATTTTGCCGCCGTTCAGCTTCACATTGACATGACAGCCGTAGTCCGTTTTCACCGGCACGGAGCAGACCTGCGCGGACATTTCCTTTTGCTCGCCGCATAGGTCGCGCATCGGCGCGATTTTCAGAAATTCATATCCCCACGACCAAAGCAGACCGGCTGCCGCGCCCAGAGCGGCAATGCGGATGCGCTTAATGTTGTCCGTGCGAAATGCCGTCAGAACGAGTATCCCGGCGAGCAGAACACCTGCCGCAATCAGCGCGTACAGCGGTGGGAGCAGCCAGACATACGCCGCTGCCGCCGACGCAAAGGAAAAGGCAAAAATTGCCAGTCGGCGCACATCCGCACCCCCTTACGATCGTTCAGTAAAAACACCGAAAGGGACGGGTCTTACCCCGTCCCTTCGGAATATCAGTTGAAGCTGCCCAGCGTTTTGCCGCCGAGTACATGGAAATGCAGGTGCTTCACCGTCTGACCGGCATCCTCACCGCAGTTGGTGACAACACGGTAGCCATCGGAGAAGCCGAGCTCCGCCGTCAGCTTGCTGATGACCGCGAAGATGTGACCGACCAAAGCGGCATTGTCCTCGGTAATTTCATTTGCCGCGCTCAGATGCGCCTTCGGCACAACAAGAAAATGCTGCGGTGCCAGGGGCTGAATATCGTAAAACGCATAGCAAAGCTCGTCCTCATAGACCTTCTTCGAGGGGATCTCCCCCGCAATGATCTTACAGAAAATACAGTTATCCATACTATTTCTCCTTATTTCGCATTCGTGCAGACGAAGTCGTCGACCAGCGCCAGCGCATCGTCCAGCTTGTTGATCTCCTTGCCGCCGCCCATCGCGGAATCGGGCTTGCCGCCGCCGGAGCCGCCGCATGACGCACAGACCTCCTTGACGAGCAGACCTGCCTTGACGCCTCTTGCCACGGCATCCTTGCCGCAGACGGCAAGGATCGTGATCTTTTCACCCTGTGTGCTTGCAAGGACTGCGACCACATCGTCCGCTCTGTCACGGAGCTGATCGCCCATTTTGCGCAGATCGTTCGGCGCAAGATCGTCACGCAGTGCCGTCAGCACACGCAGACCGTTCACCGTCTTTGCAGAGAACAGAACGCGCTCGATATCGCCGCCGAGCAGCTTGTCCTTCATGCGGTCCACATCCTGCTTGAGCTCCTTGACCTCCGCCATAACGCCATGCGCACGGGAAAGCAGATCCTTCGGCGTGGTTTTCAGCTCCTCCGCCGCCGTCAGAATGGTGCGGTTGAAGCTCTCCATCTGCGCAAGGACGCGCTTACCGGTATAGGCCTCGATACGGCGCACGCCGGATGCGACGGAAGCCTCGGACTGGACGCGGAACGGACCGACCTTGGCAGTATTGCTCAGATGCGTGCCGCCGCAGAATTCCAGAGAATCCTCGCCCATCCTGACCACACGGACGGTCGCGCCGTACTTTTCGCCGAACAGTGCCGTCGCGCCAAGCTTCTTTGCTTCCTCGATCGGCAGGACGAGCGTATCCACATCCGTGCCGCAGAGCACCATGTCCATGACCTCATCGTTGATCTTCTGCATTTCCTCCTCGGAAACGGCGGAGAAATGCGTAAAGTCAAAGCGCAGATGATCCGGCTCGACCAGAGAGCCTGCCTGATGGCAGTGGTCGCCCAGTACGCGGATAAGTGCCGTCTGGAGCAAATGCGTTGCCGTATGCGCACGGCAGATCGCGTTGCGGCGGTCTGCATCGACCGTTGCAGTCAGCGTGTTACCCAGCGCGATCGCACCCTTCATGACCTTGCCGTAGTGCATATACTTGCCGCCCTTGTTCTTCTGCACATCGTCCACAAGGAATTCCACACCGTCCGCGGTGAGAATGCCGTGGTCGCCGACCTGACCGCCCATTTCCGCATACATTGGGGTCTGATCCAGCACGATGACCGCGTCCATGCCCTCGGAAACAGAGCCGCACAGCTCATCATTGGAGATGATCGCAACGACCTTGCCGTCTGCCGTCAGGGTGTCGTAGCCGACAAACTTGCTTTCCGGCACTTCCTTGCCAAATTCGATGCCTGCCCAGCCGAGATCGCCCATTGCCTTACGGGCCTCTCTTGCACGCACCTTCTGCTCCTGCATCTGCTTAGCAAATTCTTCCTCATCGACACTCATGCCGACTTCATCGACCATTTCGATCGTCAGGTCGATCGGGAAGCCGTAGGTGTCATAAAGCTTGAACGCATCTGCGCCGGAGAATACCGTTTCGCCCTTTGCTTTGTGGCTTTCGAGCATATCGGCAAAAATCTTCATGCCGCCGTCGATCGTCTTGCAGAAGTTTTCTTCCTCTGTCTTGATGACGCGGGTGATATACGCCTGCTTTTCGCGCAGCTCGGGATACTGGCACTCGTTCTCGTGCACGACCGTATCCACGACCTCGAACAGGAAGGGCTTGTTGACACCAAGCAGCTTGCCGTGACGGGCAGCGCGGCGCAGCAGACGGCGCAGGACATAGCCTCTGCCTTCATTGGAGGGCAGAACGCCGTCACAGATCAGGAAGGTCGCAGAACGGATATGGTCAGTGATGACACGCAGAGAGACATCCATCTTGTGGCTCTTGCCGTAGGAGGCGCCGGTCAGCTCGGTGACCTTGTGCGTGATATTCATCACAGTATCGACATCGAACAGGGAATCGACCTCCTGGCAGACAACTGCCAGACGCTCCAGACCCATGCCGGTATCGATGTTCTTCTGCTTCAGCTCGGTATAGTTGCCCTTGCCGTCGTTGTCAAACTGGGAGAAGACATTGTTCCAGACTTCCATATAACGGTCGCAGTCACAGCCGACGGTGCAGTCGGGCTTGCCGCAGCCGTACTTCTCGCCGCGGTCATAATAGACCTCGGAGCAGGGACCGCACGGACCGGAGCCGTGCTCCCAGAAGTTGTCCTCCTTGCCGAAGCGGAAGATGCGGTCGGCGGGAACGCCGATCTCCTTGTTCCAGACCTCGAATGCCTGCTCGTCATCCAAATAGATAGACGGATACAGGCGATCCTTTTCCAGTCCGCAGACCTCGGTCAGAAATTCCCAGCACCAGTGCAGGGCTTCGGACTTGAAATAGTCTCCGAAGGAGAAGTTGCCCAGCATCTCAAAATAGGTGCCGTGACGGGCAGTTTTGCCGATATTGTCGATGTCGCCCGTGCGGATGCACTTCTGACAGGTGCAGACGCGGTGACGGGGAGGCTCTTCCTCACCCGTGAAATAGGGCTTCATCGGGGTCATGCCTGCGTTGATGAGCAGGATGGACTTATCATGCTGGGGAACCAGCGGAAAGCTGGGAAGACGCAGATGACCCTTGCTCTCAAAATAAGACAGGAACATCTCGCGCAGTTCGTTTACGCCGTACTTTTTCTTTGCCATGGATTCATCCTCCGGATAAAAAAATATACCCCACCCCGGTCATAGGGGCGAGGTCAGTCGCGGTACCACCCTAATTGCCGCAAACGCGGCATCTTGGTCATCCGATAACGCAGATGAGGCGTCCTGCTCGTCGCAGGCGGCTCGGAAGTGGCAGTCCGTGTTTCCGGCAATGGGGCTTGCACCGTTTCCCCAATCGCTGTCGCCTTCCGCACGGATTAGCTTCCTCAACGCATATTTCGCATTTTACATGGTCATTTTAGCAGGAAACGCACCGATTGTCAACAGTAAAATCCGCAGCCCTGCCGATGATCGGCAGGGCTGTCATTTCTTATCAGGAGAGCGGCTCGCTGATCGCGTTGCGCTCCGCCTCGGAATCCTCCATCATGTTCTGCGCGAAATCATTCGCATAGTCAAAGATCATATCCTCGTAACGGAAGCGGAATCCGAGTTTGTCCTGTACCTTCTCAAAAATCGCCTTCACGGGATCGGAGCCTTCTGCGGGTTCGGTTTCCTCTGCCACGGTTGTTTCTTCCAGCAGATACGGCTCAAAGAAGCCATGCACATAGTTCTTGACAAGGAAAAACGCTACCAGCAGTACCACTGCCAGTACGGCGACCTTGATCCAGACAGTCCACCAATAACGACGCATGATGCTCACCTCCTATGATTTGACGCAGTAGCGTCCGAAAAGTTCCGGGAGATTATTTTGCAGCTTTGTCCTGTGCGATCAGGAGCTTCAGCGCTTCTACGCCGACGCGGACAGCGGAGGAGGTATCCTCGCTCATCTTCTGATCGAGACCGGCAGCCTCGCGTTCCTGATTCCAGATGACATGGAAGCAGGAGCCGCAGCGGCACTTCAGGGCATCTGCAACGACAAACAGTGCCGCAGATTCCATTTCGCTGGCAAGAACGCCCAGGCGCTTCCATGCTTCCCATTTCTGGAGCAGCTCATAGGAAACCGGCATTTTGGCAGGGCTGTGCTGACCGTAGAACGCATCCTTACACTGCACGACGCCGACATGGGTACGCTTACCCATTGCCTGCGAAGCCTGACGCAGTGCGATGGCAACATCCAGATTGGAAACTGCCGGATATTCGATCGGCGCATACTCCATGGAGGTATGCTCAAAGCGGATGGCACCGGTCGCAACGACGATATCGCCGGACTGGACATCCAGATTGATGCCGCCGCAGGTGCCGACACGGATGAAGGTATCCGCGCCGATGTTGTGCAGCTCTTCCATTGCGATCGAAGCGGACGGACCGCCGATACCGGTGGAGCAGACACTGACCTTTTCGCCGAGCAGCGTGCCGGTGTAGATATTATACTCGCGGTTCTGTGCAACATGCACGGGATTATCAAAGAGCTTCGCAATCGACTCACAGCGACCGGGATCGCCGGGCAGGATGCAGTAACGGCCGACATCGCCCTCGACGCAGTGGATATGGAACTGTTTTTCGAGCTTTTGCATGATATGACACCCCTTGTTTTTGATTTGATAGGATAATTATAGCGCAGTTAACAGAAAATAGCAAGAATTTTGTTAGAACAGCGTGATCTGGCTGCTATCAGGCAGATCGCCGAAAGCACCCGCCGCTTTCAGATTCTCGATATGTGTTTTGGATACCTTCGGGCAGGCATCGGAGAACTCCTCAATGGAAATAAAGTGTTTCCCCTTTCTGCCCTCCATAATATCCAGTGCCGCTGTTTCTCCCAGACCGGAGACCGATACGAACGGCGGCAGGAGCTTACCGTCCTTGATAATGAATTTTGTCGCATGAGATTCATACAGATCCATATTGGCAAAGTCAAAGCCGCGTAAGTAAAACTCGTAGCAGACCTCCAAGGTCGTCAGCAGGTCATCATCCTTTGCCGTCCGGTCGGGATTGTTGGAGATCGCCTTGATATGGGACTTGACCGTGTCGATGCCGTGGGTCATCATCACCGCATCGAAGGAATCCTTCTGACTGCGGCGGTAGAAATAAGCCGAATAGAACGCCAACGGCTCATGCACCTTGAACCACGCGATGCGGAACGCCATCATAACATAGGCTGCGGCATGCGCCTTCGGGAAAAGATACTGGATCTTCTTACACGAGCCGATGTACCAGTCCGGCACACCCGCTGCGATCATTTCCTCCTCCGCACCAGGCGGCAGTCCTCTGCCCTTTCGGACGTCCTCCATGATCTTGAAGGCACGCTTTTCCGGCATACCGCATTTGATCAGATAGAGCATGATGTCGTCACGGCAGCCGATCGCCTGACCGACCGTAGCCGTGCCGCTCAGGATCAGATCCTTCGCGTTGCCGAGCCACACATCCGTGCCGTGGGAGAAGCCGGACAGACGGATGAGGGTATCAAACTGGGTCGGCTTGGTGTCCATCAGCATACCGCGTGTGAACCCCGTGCCGAACTCCGGAATACCGACCGAGCCGACCTTCGTCAGAATCGGGTCGTTCTCATAGCCGAGGATCTTGCTGGAGGTAAAAATGGACATTGTGTCCTTATCATCCAGCGGGATTTCCTGCGCGTTCACGCCTGTGATGTCCTCCATCATGCGGATCATCGTCGGGTCATCGTGACCGAGCATATCCAGCTTCAGGAGGTTTCCCTCCATGGAGTGATATTCAAAATGAGTCGTGATGATGTCTGTATGGATATCGTCGGCAGGATGCTGCACGGGGCAGAAATCCCATATCTCGTTTTCCTGCGGGATAACGACCAGACCGCCGGGGTGCTGACCCGTCGTGCGGCGTACATCGACGCAGCCGGCTGCCAAGCGGTTTTCCTCCGCACGGCTGACGGTCATATCGCGCTCTGCAAGGTACTTTTTGACATAGCCGAACGCCGTTTTGTCCGCGACCGTTCCGATGGTGCCTGCGCGGAACACATGGCTCGCGCCGAACATTTCCACGCAGTACTGGTGCGCTTTGGACTGGTACTCGCCGGAGAAGTTCAGGTCAATATCCGGCACCTTGTCACCGCCGAAGCCGAGGAAGGTCTCGAACGGGATGTTGAAGCCGTCCTTATCCAGCTTTTCCCCGCATTCCGGGCAGACGGCATCGGGCAGGTCAGCACCGCAGTTGATGCCCTCCGGCACCTCAAAGGTGCAGTATTTGCACTTCGGGCAGCGGTAATGCGGCGGCAGAGAATTGACCTCCGTAATGCCGGACATAAACGCGACCAAAGACGATCCGACAGAGCCTCGGGAGCCGACCAGATA
>PITX01000049.1 GCA_017577345.1 Clostridiales bacterium | reverse complement strand
CGGTAGAACAGCGTGTAGATCTCACCGAGATGCAGGCGGTCACCGATTTTCAGGTTTTCCCGCACCTCAAACGGCGCAGTCGTCTCCAGCCTCCCGTCTTTCGGCAGAGAAACACGGACAGAGCACTCATCCTGATAGGGGACAATGGCGAATTCCGTCTCCGGAGCAAGGCAGACCGGCTTATCCAGATAGAAGCAGACGGTTTTTCCTCTGCTGCGCAGTGCAAGGACGGTCATACCGATCTCAAAATCCAGATAGACCTCGGCAGAAGCACTGTAAAAGAACAGCTCACCGGAAGAAAAGTAATGCACCTTTTCGACCCACGCATCGCCTTTCGGGAAGCCGCGGTTGGGCAGACTGTCGCGCAAAATCTTTCCGAAGCCGGCAAAGCTTTGCTTATTCAGATTTTGAATCATACAGACTACCTCCTTTGAAAATCAGTCGAACAAAGTGTCCGGATAGATACCAGCCTTGTGCATGGCGGCGATTGCCGCCTGTACGGAGGCAAGGTCCTCGCGGTATGTAACGCCGTACCATGTCTCGTCGGTCTGGAGCATATGGACGAAGGCCTTTCCGGTCTGAATCAGTTCATCGGTGGCAAACGGCAGAAAGAATTCGCACTTGGTCGGATTTTTCGGAAGACTCTCCTGCAGGAAGCTCGGGAACTGACGCTCCAGCTCGTCAAGCAGAGAAGGCTGGAAGCCCCAGAAATTCATGGAAACAAGCGTGTCGCCGGGAAGCAGCTCAAAATGCACATCATCCTCGGTAAAGGCGGCATCTTCGCCGCGCTTGAAGATCTTGGTGCGTTCCGTCACCTTCGTCAGAAGACCGTCGCGGCTTTCGCAGACACCGCGGGCAACTGAGCCGTTTTCGGTCAGGGCGTTGCGGAGCAGATAGCCGACCATGGCGTGCTCGTTTTCCGCACGCTCCTGCCGCAGAAATTCCGCGATCGTCAGATAGGCACCGCGACCGTAGAAATCGTCGGAATTGATGACGACGAACGGACCGTCAATCTCGTCCTTGGCACACAGGACGGCGTGACCGGTGCCCCACGGCTTGACGCGCCCTTCGGGAACGCTGTAGCCTTCCGGGAGCATATCGGTTTCCTGATAGACATAGGCGACCTCAATGTGTTTTTCCAGCCCGGCGGTGATTTTCTTAAAATCCTCTTCGATCGCGTGCTTGATCACGAAGACGACCTTGCCGAAGCCTGCCGCACAGGCATCATAAATCGAATAGTGAAGTATGCTGTTACCATGGTCATCCACAGGTGTCATCTGCTTCAGACCGCCGAAACGACTGCCCATACCGGCAGCCAATACTACGAGAGTCGGCTGTTTCATATGGCACTTCCTTTTCTGTATTGTTCGATTATTATAGCAGAAAAGTACTGATTTAGCAACATTTTTTCAAATGCAGTTAAAAACTGTGAAGAAATCGTTGACAGTTCCGTAAAAAGTGGGTAGGATGAAAACAGAACAGAAAAGGAGACGGCTTATGGATACGATCTATGTTACCGGTCACCGCAATCCGGATACGGATTCCATCGTGTCGGCAATGGCGTATGCCGCACTGCGCAATGCACTCGGCAACCGGGAGTACAGTGCAAGAAGAATCGGTCATGTCAGCGACGAAACACAGCTTGTTTTGGAGCGCTTCGGATTTACCCCGCCGGAGTGGGTCAAGAATGTGCGCACGCAGGTGCGTGACCTTGCCTATGATACACCGCCGGCACTTTCCTCTGCCGTAACTGTCAGCAGAGCATGGTCGGTACTGACAAGCGACCGCTCTATCGCAGCGATCCCCGTGACCAATGAGGACGGCACGCTTTTCGGTATGCTTTCCGCCGGCGATATTGCCTCCTGCGATATGAACTCGATCGAGCGTCCGCATATTGAGAGGATTCCGGTGTTCAACCTGTTAAGCGTTTTGGAGGGCAGACTCCTCAATGAGGCGGGCAACATGGTCGATACCATCACGGGTGATGTTTCCATCGCTCTGCCGCAGGATTGCAGCAATCTGCTGTTTTCTTCGCAGGATTCCATCGTGGTCTGCGGACAGCAACCGGACATGGTGCGCCGTGCATTGGAAATCGGCGTGAAGTGCATCATCATATGCCAGGCAGAGCTGGACGAGGAACTGCGCAAAATACCGACGGACACCTGCATCATCTCCACTCCGTTTGACGCTTACCGCGCCGTGCGGATGATCTATCAGTCCATTCCGATTGCCAGAGTGTGCCGCACGACAGATTTGGAGTGCTTCCATTTGGACGACTATGTGGATGATGTCCGCGAGGGAATGCTGAAAAGCCGGTACCGCTGCTATCCCATTCTGGATGAAAACGAGCATGTGGTCGGCACACTTTCGCGCTATCATTTGATCAAGCCGCGCCGTAAGCGCGTAGTACTGGTCGATCACAATGAGGCTGCACAGTCCGTTCCCGGTCTGGAGCTGGCAGAGATATTAGAGATCATTGACCACCACCGTCTGGCGGATATTCAGACCGGCAACCCGATCTATTTCCGCAATGAGCCGGTCGGCAGTACGACCACGATTATCGCGGGCATGTATCAGGAAAAGGGTCTGATGCCCTCGGAAAAGCTGGCAGGTCTGATGGCGGCGGCGATCGTCTCAGACACGGTCATGTTCAAATCACCGACCTGTACACAGCGTGACCGCAATATGGCAGAGCGCCTGGCGAGAATTGCCAATGTATCACTTGACGAGCTCGGGCAGGAGATTTTCTCCGCTTCGTGGTCGGATGACAAGTCGGCAAAGGATCTGCTGTTCTCCGACTTCAAGGACTTCCACATCGCCGGTCACAATCTCGGCGTAGGTCAGATCACCTGCGTCAACTCCGCGCATATTCTGGAGCGTAAGGAGGAATTCCTTGCCCAGATGCGAGAGACGATGAAGGAGAAGAAATACAGCCTCATGCTCCTGATGCTGACGGATGTGCTGCTGGAAGGCACACAGCTGATCTATTTGGGCGACGAGGACACCATCCGCCTTGCTTTTTCGCAGGACGCTAAGAACAATGCCGTATTTCTTCCGAAGGTCATGTCCCGGAAAAAGCAGATCATTCCCGCGCTTTCCGCTATGTGGGGTTAAAAATCGGACTTCGCTCTTTTTTGTCACATAAAAGCCGGCACGGTGTATATGATAATGGCAGAATGAAAAAGGAGCGTGGGAGCATGACGGAGTTGACAAAGGGCAATTTTTCTGCCGAGGTCGAGCTTGCCGAGCAGCCGGTGCTGATCGACTTTTTTGCCCATCGGTGCAGACCGTGTCAAATGATGGCACCGGTTTTTGAGGAGCTGGAACGGGAGTACGGGAGGTCGTACAAATTCTGCAAGGTGGATACGGATGCGCAGGAGGGACTTGCACAGCAGTTCGATATTTTGAGCGTACCGACACTGGTGCTGATGCGCGAGGGCGAGATCCGGCATCGGATCAGCGGTTACCGCAGTAAGGACGATATAGCGAAGATTCTCAGCCTATAGAAAAAAGGGGTTGCCTCACCTTGTTAGTGAGACAGCCCCTTTTTTCAAACAAAATTATTTTTCTTCCTTCTTGCCGGAGAGAATGCGGTGGACGATCGCTGCCAGAATACCGCCGACCAGCGGAGCAACGATGAAGACCCAGACATTGCACAGTGCATCGCCGCCGGCGAACAGTGCCGGGCCGAAGCTGCGGGCGGGGTTGACGGAGGTGCCCGTCAGACCGATGCCGAGGATATGTACCAGTGTCAGAGACATGCCAATGACGAGACCGGCGACTTTGCTGAACTCGGGCTTGGAGGTGACACCGAGAATTGCGTAAACAAAGACGGCGGTCAGCATGACCTCAACAGCGATGGACTTGCCAATGGCGATACCGGGCGTGCTTGCAGAAACAAGCGCATTTGCACCGAAGCCGCAGCCCCAGCCGAAGATCAGACCGAGGATAGCTGCACCGGCGATCGCACCTGCAAACTGGGCGATGATATAGCCGATGAAGTCCTTGAAGCTCATCTTGCCGGAAATCAGCATTGCAATGGAAACAGCGGGGTTGATGTGGCAGCCGGAGATATTGCCGATGCTGTAAGCCATGGCAACAATGACAAGACCGAATGCCAGAGCTGTGGTCAGGTAGGCGGCAATGCCGCCGGCTTCCGTGCCGCAGCCGGTTACGATCGCTGCGCCGCAGGCGAAGACGACCAGAACGAGCGTGCCGAGAAATTCTGCGAAGTATTTCTTAAAAGCGCACATAGTAATTCCTCCTTCTTTTTCAGAGTTTCCTCTGTAGGATAATTATACCATAGTAAGAAATGGAAATTCAATACTTTTTATAAAAAATGGTGCGCATTTCACGCACCATCAGTTACAATCGTACCGGGCAGATGCCCGGAGGCGGAAAGCACCTCGATTTTAACATGTTGCTGCTTTGCAAGCTCCACACAGCGATCGTGCAGGACCCTGGCACCGCTGCGGGCAAGCGCGAGCATATCGTCATAGGAAATCATACTGTATTTGACCGCATCAGGCTCCGCTCGCGGGTCTGCACTGTACACGCCGTCCACATCGGTATAGATTTTGCAGAAATCCGCTTGAAGAAAGGCCGCCAGTGCAACCGCGGTGGTGTCGGAACCGCCTCTGCCGAGGGTCGTGATGTCGCCGTCATCATTTACGCCCTGAAAACCGGTAACGAGAACAATTTTTCCTGCGTTCAGCTCCCGTTCAATCCGGTCATTGTTCAGACCGATGACCTGCGCATCGGAAAATCGGTTTTCTGTCCGGATACCTGCCTGCCACCCCGACAGACTGACCGCCGAAATATTCAGCCGCTGCAGAGCAATGGCACACAGGCAGACCGAACATTGCTCCCCTGTAGCCAGCAGGGCATCGAGCTCACGCCCGCCGCAATCGGGGTCAATTTCGCGTGCCTTTGCAAGCAATGCATCCGTTGCACCGCCCTGCGCGGAGAGCACCCCGATGACCTGATGCCCTGCACGGTGCAGCGCGGCAAGCTTCTGTGCTGCGGCATAGAGCTTTTTCGGATCGGCAACCGAGCTGCCGCCGAACTTCAGAACATAACGCGCCATTGTGTTGCCTCCCTTCCGTTACAATCTATGCACATTCGCGCAAATCCGACACAAATATCCGTTTACATCTGCGGGAGGTTATGATAAAATCGGGGTAGAATAGTGATTGACAGACAGCGGAGGAAACAGCCGGTATTTCCGGCACTGTGTCTCGGCAACCGTGCGGTCAACGAAACTGCCACGATGCCACTGGGGTGACCCGGGAAGGCGGCAGGAGTAGGAACAAAAATGGACCAAGTCGGAATACTCCCGTCTGTCAGCGGCGGTTTTCTGAGGCAAAACAGCCGGGGCACAGTGGGTATACTGCGCTTTTTCGGGATGTCCTCGGGATGTCCCGTTTTTTGTTTTTCGGAGGAAAGCATATGACGGCATTTTCACGGCGTCACCCCTTGGTCAATTTTATATTCTTTGCCTTCGTGCTGCTTATTACCATGGTGACGGAGCATCCGGCAATTTTGCTTATCAGCCTATTGACGGCGGCAGGCTTTGCCCTGTGCTGCGTCGGTACGGGTGCGCTTCTCAGGCAGCTTCGCCTGATCGTGCCGCTGATGCTGTTTGCCGCACTGCTCAATCCGCTCATCAGCCGGCAGGGAGAGACGGTACTCTTCCGCTTCCCGTGGGGAAGTGCATGCACTTGGGAGGCAGTCTTCTATGGCATGATTGCCGCAGTTCGGCTTGCGGCGGTACTGTTCTGGTTTGCCTGCTGGAACAGTGTGATCACCTCGGAAAAATTCCTGTTCCTGTTTGGCGGAGCGTTTCCGTCACTGTCGTTGACGCTCTGCATGGGACTGCGCTTTGTGCCGCGTCTGCTCAGGCGGATGCGCGAGGTTTCACAGGCGCAGAAATGCCTGCATCCTGACAGCAGGGGTCTGCGCCATGCCGGGCGGGTCGTTTCCGTCACGGTGACATGGGCAATGGAAAATGCGCTGGATACGGCAAGCTCCATGAAAAGCCGTGGCTACGGTCTGCACGGACGGACGGCATTTTCGCCCTATCGCTTCGGCGTAGAAGACGGCATTGCTTTATTATTGATTGTATTGTTCGGCTCGGTGGTGCTGGCGGGCAGACTGGGCGGATGCCTTGCGTTTTCGTTCTATCCCGCTGTTGTCGGAAGCAACAGCGTGTTTACGCTCATCTGCGCGGTGAGCTTTGGCTTGCTTGCCGCATATCCGCTGATTTCGGAAGGAAAGGAGGCACTGATATGGCGTTCATCGAGATAAGCGACCTGCATTTTACCTATCCCGGACAGACTGCTCCTGCCTTGCACGGTATTTCCCTTTCCATCGAAGAGGGGGAATTTGTGACGGTGATCGGTGCCTCCGGAAGCGGAAAGTCCACCCTGCTTCGGATGCTGAAGCCGGCTCTGACGCCGCACGGCACACAGTCGGGCAGCATTGACTTTTTCGGAACGCCGTTGTCAGCACTGGACCAAAGGACGGCAAGCGAACAGATCGGCATCGTTCTGCAAAATCCGGACAGTCAGAGCGTGACGGACAAGGTCTGGCATGAGCTGGCGTTCGGAGCGGAAAACCTGGGCATGGAGAGCACAGTCATCCGGCGCAGGATTGCGGAAACGGCGGCATTTTTCGGCATGGAGGACTGGCTTTCCCGCGACATCGCGCAGTTATCCGGCGGTCAGAAGCAGATCCTGAATCTGGCGTCCGTTATGGTACTGCAGCCGCGTGTTTTGCTGCTCGATGAGCCGACGGCACAGCTTGACCCGATTGCCGCAACGGAATTTCTGAACGCAGTGAGCAGAATATGTCGGGAGCTCGGAACGACGGTGATTTTGAGCGAGCACCGTTTGGAGGAAGCACTTCCGCTGTCGGATCGCGTGGCCGTTTTGGAAAACGGCGAAATTTTGTCACTGGGAAGTGCCGTTCAGGTCGCGGAGGAATTAAAAAAACAAAAGAATCCGCAGTATCTTGCCATGCCGACACCGCTCCGCCTTTGCGGGAAACTGACGGTCGGTGAGGCACGGCGCTGGCTTTCGGAGCAGGCAGGGGAGCTGAATGCGATTCCTGCACACCCTGCGCCTCCTGCGGCAGAGACAGCGCTGGAACTGAAGCATGTCAGCTTCCGCTATGACAAGAAAGGACAGGATGTCCTGCACGACCTGTCTTGCTGCTTTGAAAAAGGTCGCCTTTCTGCGCTTCTCGGCGGCAACGGCAGCGGCAAGACGACCCTGCTTTCCCTGCTCTGCGGTCTGCAAAAGCCGCAGCGCGGGAAAATTATCCATGCGTCCGGGCTGCAAATCGGACTGCTGCCGCAGGATCCGCAGATGCTGTTTGTAACATCCTGCGTCCGTTCGGAGCTGGAGGAGGTGCTTACGGCACTGCCGCAGGAGAAAAGAACTGCCCGATTGGCAGAGATCACAAGATTATGTAAACTTGAAGGTTTGCTGCAGAGGCATCCCTACGACCTGTCCGGCGGGGAACAGCAGAGACTGGCACTGGCAAAAATACTACTTGCCGCGCCCGATATTCTTCTTTTGGATGAGCCGACCAAGGGCTATGACGCTGCATGCAAGCGAGCGTTTGCGGAGATTCTCAAGACACTGCTTCATAACGGGAAAACGGTCATCTTAGTCAGCCACGATGCGGAATTTTGCGCGGCGTATGCAGACCGCTGCTATCTGATGTTTGACGGCGCGATCGCCGCAGAGGGGACGCCTGCCTCGTTTTTCTCCGGCAACAGCTTTTATACCACCGCCGCCAACCGAATCGCGCGGCAAAGACTGCCCGAGGCGGTGACCTGCGCGGAGCTTTTGCACGCATTCGGCGTGGAGGAATCGGATTTCCCTGCGGATGATGGCGGCGAGGCGACAGTGCCTGCCGTGCAGTCCGCACCACAGCGCGTGAAACCCCTTCCGTGGTGGAGAATGCTGCTTACAGGGCTTCTGCTCACAGGCGCGGCACTTTTCGCGCTATCGCTTTTTACCGGGCTTCGCTTCCCGTTCCTGCACCGGATCTCAAAGCCGGTGCGGCGATCTCTGCTTGCTGTTTTTCTCGTTTTGATTCCCGTCTGCCTGAGCAGGCGAAGGGAAATCGGCACGGTGAAAAACCGGACTGCCTCCAAAGGTCGCAGGATTGCCCTTGCAAGCGTCCTGCTTCTTGTGCCTGCGACGATCTTCTGCGGCGTTTTCCTGCTGAAAGGGAAGCAGGTGCTCCTGATCTCGCTTGTGGTGCTGACGGAGATCATGCTGCCC
>PITX01000004.1 GCA_017577345.1 Clostridiales bacterium | reverse complement strand
TTTTTCGGGCTGTAGCCTGCCTGAATACAAAGGGTCTCGTAGTGGAGCTTATTGCTCATAATCAACACCTCTTACGGGAAAAATAAACGGGCAGCTGCACAACGACAACTGCCCCTGAAAACACACCTGCATCAGGGGGCAGAAAACGGCATAGAAACGGCGCAGCGGCGGGAAAATGCCGTTTGCGTCATGCCGATCACACCCCTTACAGAATAATCTTTTCATCTATTATATTGAAAACAGGTCTGCTTGTCAACCAAAGGGGGCAAGATTTTTTCTGTGAGGATAATTTACAAAATTGAGGAAAGATATGGTTGCATTTTTTGTCGTCTTGATGTATAGTTGGGTATAAGGGAAGAATTTGGATTAGGCTTCAAAAGGGAGAGGATGCGCGGTGCCGAAAAAACTGTTCAAGGCGGTCTACGCGCTGAATTTCATCTTTCAGGCGTCATTCAGCATGATCGTTCCCGCAGGGCTCCTGATCCTCGGCGGCTGGTGCCTGAACAGCCGGTGCGGCTGGGGCAAATGGGTGCTGGTGGCTGCCATCCTTCTCGGCGTGGCGATCGGCTTTTACAGCATGATTTACTACATTGTAAAGACCAAAGATTTCATTGACCCCACCGAGCAAAAAGGAGAACAAGATGGAACATCAAAATAAAGCGATCACAGCACTGCGCTCCATGCTGCCGATCCTCCTGATCGTTCTTGCGATGTCGGGGATCATGGTCGGTGTCTATGCCCTGCTCGGCAGGCTGACTGGCGAGGTACTGCTTGGCGCACTGCTTGGTACGGCTGCATCATTGGTAAACTTCGTGGTGATGACCTTTTCCGTGGTTCGTGCGGAGGATGCGGAGTCCCCGGCGAAAGGGATGCTGCAGGTGCGCGGCACCTATACCATTCGTATGATCGTGCTTGCGGTCGCATTGGCGATCGCGCTGAAAACAAAACGGTTCGATCCGGTGTCAACACTGCTTCCGCTGTGCTTTACACGGATCGCGATATTTATTTCCGAGCTGTTTCGGAAGAAGGAGGCGAGCACATAGATGGACGGTGTCGGCAACGGTCCGAGAGTATTGGTCGAATTCTCGTTTTTTGGGCTGTTTGATGTGAGCATTTCGCAGACGGTGCTTTCCTCCTTCCTTGTCATGGTCGTTCTGCTGATATTGAGCTGGCGGCTCGGCAAGGGGCTGCAGAAGCGTCCGACGCGCCGGCAGGTGCTGGTGGAAAAGGGCGTTTCCATCCTTTACGATCTGGTGGAGGATACCATGGGCAAACACAACAGCCGTTTCACGCCGTTTATCGGCGCGCTGTTCTGCTCTTCTGTCTGCGGAACGCTGATCAGCCTGTTCGGCGGCGTATTCCGCAGTACGACGGCGGATCTGAGTACAACGGTTACCTGGGCTTTGATCGTAACGGTCATGGTCTGGTATCAGAATATCAAACAAAACGGATTTTTCGGCTGGCTCAAGGGCTTTACGGAGCCGGTCGCGGTGATGACACCGATGAATATCATCAGCGAGATCGCACAGCCGATCTCCATGTCGTTCCGTCACTTCGGCAATATTGCAGGCGGCGGCGTTCTGACGACACTGATCTACGGTGCGCTGGCAGCGGGCAGCTCGCTGATCCTGAGCTGGGTACCCAATGAGATCATTCGTTCCATCCCGTTTTTGCAGGTCGGCATTCCCGCCTTCCTGTCGATTTATTTCGACCTGTTTTCCGGCTTCATCCAGGCACTTGTGTTCTGTATGCTGACGATGGTCTATGTGGGTGCTGCCTGCCCGCCACCGGAAGAAACGGCAGCTTAACATTGTCAAAAAATTATTTGGAGGTATTTTTATGGAACTCGCAAAAGGTTTGATCGCAATCGGCGCAGGTATCTGCATGGGAATCGGTGCCATCGGCCCGGCAATCGGTGAAGGCAACGCTGTCGGCAAGGCACTCGAGGGCATGGCGCGTCAGCCCGAGGTCGCCAGCACTCTGCGTACCAACATGATCCTCGGCTGCGCTATTACCGAATCCACCGGCATCTATTCTCTGGTTATCGCTCTGCTGCTTCTCTTCGTTTTCTGATTTCAGAGCAGTCCGAAATTTACGAAAGGAGAGATGAGGCTTGGAGTTTTTAACCGGTTTTGAGAGCTTTGTAGGCGTCAATTTCTGGACATGCCTGTTTACCTTGTGCAACCTGCTGATTTTGTACAAGTTTATGAAAAAGCTCCTGTTCAAGCCTGTCAAGAACATGATTGATTCGCGTCAGAAGGAGATCGACGATCTCTATGCCGATGCCAATCAGTCCAAGGAAGCCGCCGCCGAACTGAAGAGCCGGTATGAAGCGCGTCTGACGGAGGCAAGTGAAGAAAAGGAAGCCATTCTGAAGGAAGCATATCGCAAGGCACAGCTTCGTGACGAGGAAATGCTCCGTGAGGCACAGAATAAGGCGGCGCAGACGCTCCGCCGTGCCGATGAGCAGATCGCCATGGAAAAAAAGCGTGCGATGAACGACATCAAGGACGAGGTTTCCGTGATGGCGGTGGATATTGCATCTGCCGTGCTGGCGCGTGACATCAAAAAGAACGAGCATTCAGAGCTGATCGACTCTTTCATCGAGAATTTGGGGGAGAGCCATGATTGATACGGTCGGCTACGGAAAGGCATTGTTTGAGCTTACCGCGGAAAACGGCACCGATACGCAGGTGCGCGAGGAATTGGAAACAGTCCGCACTGCATTGCGGGAACAGCCGGACTATGTGACGCTGCTGGATACACCGGCAGTTGCCACGGAGGAAAAGCTGGCACTGCTGCGCGAAGCCTTCGGCGCGATGGATCCCATGGTGCTGAATTTTCTCAGCCTTCTTTGCGAAAAACGCGCGTGCTATCTGTTTTCCGCCTGTGCAGATGTTTTTGACACCTGCTATGATGAGACACATAATCTTCTGCGAGCGACTGCGATCACGGCAGTTGCAATGCAGGAGCGGCAGTGTGAGGCTCTGAAGGCAAAATTAGAGAGCATCACAGGCAAGACCGTGCTCCTGACCAACCGCATTGATGAAACGCTGATCGGCGGTATGACCCTCCGATACGGCGGTGTGCAGTTGGACGACAGCATCCGGTCCAGACTGGACAAGCTGCGCCGCAGCCTGTCTGATACGATAGTATAAGGTTGGTGAAACCGTGAATCTGAAAATTGACGATATCAGTAAGATCATAAAGGATCAGATCAAGAATTACGCGTCCAAAACACAGCAGGATGAGATCGGCTATGTTATTCAGGTCGGTGACGGCATCGCAAAGGTGCACGGTCTGGAAAAGTGCAAGGCCAATGAGCTGCTGCGCTTTGAGAATGATTCGTTCGGCATGGCACTGAATTTGGAGGAGAGCCTCGTCAGTGTCGTTATGCTGGGTACGGATGTCGGCATCAGTGAGGGCAGTCTGGTCAAGCGCACCGGACAGGTCGTTTCCGTTCCTGTCGGAGAAGCGCTGATCGGTCGCGTCGTTGACGCATTGGGTCAGCCGATCGACGGCAAGGGGCCGATCGCCTCTAAGGAAATGCGTCCGATCGAGCGCAATGCCCCCGGCATCATCGAAAGAGAATCCGTTTCCGTTCCGCTGCAGACCGGCATCAAGGCGATCGACTCCATGATCCCGATCGGTCGCGGTCAGCGTGAGCTGATCATCGGCGACCGTCAGACCGGCAAGACGGTCATTGCAACGGATACCATTATCAACCAGCGCGGCAAGGGCGTGACCTGCATCTATGTTGCGATCGGTCAGAAACGCTCTACGGTCGCCCAGTTGGTCGATACCCTGGAAAGAAACGGCGCAATGGACTATACCATCGTCGTTTCCGCAACTGCTTCGGAGCTGGCTCCCCTGCAGTATATCGCGCCCTATTCCGGTTGTACGATGGGCGAATATTTCATGGATCAGGGCAAGGATGTGCTCATCATCTATGATGATCTGTCCAAGCACGCGGTCGCCTACCGCGCACTGTCCCTGCTGATCCGCCGTCCGCCCGGACGCGAAGCTTATCCCGGCGATGTGTTCTATCTGCATTCCAGACTTTTGGAGCGTGCTGCCCGTGTCGCGCCGGAGTACGGCGGCGGTTCTCTGACGGCTCTGCCGATCATTGAGACGCAGGCAGGCGATGTCTCCGCATATATCCCCACAAATGTCATTTCCATTACCGACGGTCAGATCTATCTGGAGTCCGAGCTGTTCCATGCCGGTGTCCGTCCTGCCATTAACCCGGGCATTTCCGTTTCCCGTGTCGGCGGCAGTGCACAGATCAAGGCGATGAAAAAGGTCGCAGGCTCTCTGAAGCTGATGTATTCTCAGTACCGTGAGCTGCAGTCGTTTGCACAGTTCGGCTCCGATCTGGACGCAGATACCAAGACAAGACTGGCGCAGGGCGAACGCATTGTGGAAATTCTGAAGCAGAACCGCAACAGCCCGATTGATGTCGAACTGCAGGTCTGCATCATCTATGCCGTCACGCAGAATTTGCTGACCGAGGTGCCCGTGGAGAAAATCCACGACTTCGAGACGGCACTGTTCGAGTATCTGACGGTACAGCGGCCTGCCATTCTGGAGAGCATCCGGGATGCAAGAGAGCTGACGAAGCCCAATGAGGAAGAACTGCGTCAGGCCATTGCGGTGGTCAGGGAGCAGTTTGTCACAAAGGAGTAAGCCATGTCGGGAGCGTCGATGAAGCAGATCAAGACGCGAATCAGAAGCGTCGAAAGCACCCGGCAGATCACCAAGGCGATGGAGCTGGTGGCGACGAGCAAGCTGCGCAGAGCAAAGCAGCGTGCGGAGAACACGCGTCCGTACCATGAGGTACTGGCGCAGGCGATCTCCTCCCTGCAGGCAGGCGCGGCGGATACCCCGACCGTCTATGCAACGGCGCGTGAAGTCAAGCGCACCTGTTATGTTGTGATTGCCGGCGATCGCGGACTGGCAGGCGGCTATAATGCCAACCTGTTCCGCATGGTCAAAAGCATGACGCAGGATCAGGATTACTGTGTCCTGCCCGTGGGCAAAAAGTCCATGGAGCATTTTCAGCGGCTCGGCGCGGAACTGGTCAGCACCTATTTCGGCGTGACCGGTACCGTCGGCATCGGAGACTGCGCACAGATGGCAAAGCTGCTGTGTGACGGCTTCGCGGAGGGGAAATTTGACCGTGTCGTCGTTGCATATACCAGATTTCAGTCCATGCTGTCGCAGATCCCTGCAACGCAGGAGCTCCTGCCGATCCGGCTCACAGAAGGGGAAGCCAATAATGGCGCATTGGTGGAAGGTCCTGCGGAGACACTGATCGGAAAAATCGTACCGCAATATGTTTCCGGCATCCTGTTTGCCGCGCTCTGCGAAGCGGCGGCTTCGGAGCACGGTGCGCGCCGCACCGCGATGAACTCCGCGAACAAAAATGCTTCCGAGATCATTGATACGCTGGTGCTGCATTACAACCGTGCGCGTCAGGCGGTCATTACGCAGGAAATCACCGAAATCGTCTCCGGTGCGGAAGCACTGTAGAAAGGAGAGATCCGTATGCAAGAAAAGAACATCGGACGCGTTGTGCAGATCATCGGACCCGTTCTGGACATTCGGTTCCCGAACGGGCATCTGCCCGATCTGCTCAATGCGATTGAAATTGAACAGGAGAAAGGCAAGCTCGTCTGCGAGGTCGCCCAACAGTTGGGTGACGATGTGGTGCGCTGTATTGCCATGAGCTCCACCGACGGCATGGTGCGCGGCATGGAGGCAGTTGATACCGGCACAGGCATCAAGGTACCGGTAGGCAAGGAAACACTCGGCAGAGTATTTAATCTGCTCGGTCGTGCGATCGACAACAAGCCACAGCCCGTCACCTGCGAAAAGTGGAATATTCACCGCGATCCTCCTGCCTATGACGAGCAGGAGAGCACAACGGAGATTCTCGAAACGGGTATTAAGGTCGTTGACCTGATCGCGCCCTATGCCAAGGGCGGCAAGATCGGTCTGTTTGGCGGCGCAGGTGTCGGAAAGACCGTTCTGATCATGGAGCTGATCAACAATGTTGCCAAGCAGCATGGCGGTATTTCCGTTTTTGCAGGTGTCGGCGAGCGTACTCGTGAGGGCAACGACCTGTATAACGAAATGCAGGAATCCGGCGTTATCAACAAGACCGCACTGGTCTACGGTCAGATGAATGAGCCGCCCGGAGCGCGTATGCGTGTGGCACTGTCCGGCCTGACGATGGCGGAATACTTCCGCGACCGTGAGGGCCAGGATGTTCTGCTGTTCATCGACAATATCTTCCGTTTCACGCAGGCAGGCTCTGAGGTATCCGCTCTGCTGGGTCGTATGCCGTCTGCTGTCGGCTACCAGCCGACGCTGGCGACCGAAATGGGCGCACTGCAGGAGCGTATCACCTCCACGAAGAAAGGCTCTATCACCTCTGTCCAGGCAGTTTATGTCCCCGCGGATGACCTGACTGACCCGGCTCCGGCGACGACCTTCGCCCATCTGGACGCAACGACGGTTCTTGACCGCGGCATTGCATCCTTGGGCATTTATCCGGCAGTCGACCCACTGGAGTCCACCTCCCGTATCCTCACGCCCGATGTCGTCGGCGTGGAGCATTACGAGGTCGCCCGTGAGACACAGCGTATTCTGCAGCGTTATAAGGAGCTGCAGGACATCATTGCCATCATGGGCATGGATGAGCTTTCCGAGGAGGATAAGCTGACGGTCTCCCGTGCAAGAAAAATTCAGCGTTTCCTGTCACAGCCGTTCTCCGTTGCGGAGCAGTTCACCGGCTACGAGGGAAAATATGTGCCGATCAAGGAGACGATCCGCGGCTTCAGGGAAATTTTGGAGGGCAAGCATGACGACCTGCCAGAGTCGGCGTTCCTCTTTGTCGGTACGATCGACGAAGCGGTCGAAAAGGCGAGAAAGGGTGCTGCACAATGAGCAGCTTCCGACTTCAGATCGTCACGCCGGACGGCAGCGTGTTTGACGGCGAGGCAGAGGCACTGCGCCTTCGCACGACAGAGGGCTATGTCAGCATCCGTGCGCATCACGCAGATTATATTGCCGCCCTGGAGATCGGCATGGTGTCGGTCACGCAGAACGGTGAGACAAAAAATGCGGCGTGCGGCGGCGGCTTCCTGAGCGTCAAAAACGGCGAGGTACAGCTGGTCGCGACGACCTTTGAATACGCAGACAGCATTGATGTCGAGCGTGCTCAGGCTGCGAAAAAACGCGCTGAGGAGCGTCTTGCCGCAGCACAGGAGGCAAAGGACATCGAGCTGGCATCTGCCAAGCTGTCGCGTGCGCTGAACCGTCTGTCGATCGCAGAAAAATAATTATCGGGACTGTTTCGAAACTCTTTTTCTGAAACAGTCCCGTTTATTGACATTATCGTATCCTGCTGATAAAATAGAAGCATCTCATGAAAGAAAGAGGGAGAGACAATGGCAATTATCAATTGCAGCAAATGCGGCAATTCCTATGACAGCGCAAATTCCTACTGCCCCTTCTGCGGTCAGCAGACGGTTCAGGAACCGCAGATCCCGGAGGCACCGCAGTATCCGCCTTATGCACAGCAGACTCCTTATTATACCGCACCGTCTCAGGGCAAGACAGGCACCGGCTTCGGCTGGATCGTCTTTATGCGCGTGATCCTTTGGATCGTATTCGGAGCGATCGTGGTAGCCTCCCTGATTGTCGGTATCAGGATGATGTCCTTCAGCAGATACTTCGGCGGCATGGCATGGGAGGGAATGCTTGTGATTTTCGGTGGCATTCTGACGGCGTTTATTACAATTGCCGCAGGCATGATCGCCCTGAATAACGCAAGCAATCTGAACAAGATCGCAACGAATTCCGCAAAGATCCTCGACGAGCTGCAGAAGAAATGAGATCAAAAGGGGCTGTTCTTTTACAGCCTCTTCCCGTAAATTTGTTATGCTGTTTTTTGGTGATGTAAATGAGCTACGCAGATGTTTTATATAAAGAAACTTGCAAAAAAATACTGACAGAGGGTGTTTGGGACACTGATCAGAAGGTCCGTCCGCATTGGGATGATGGAACGCCGGCACATACAGTGAAATGCTTCGGTATCGTCAACCGCTATGATCTGCGCAAGGAATTTCCGATCATGACGCTGCGCCGTACCTATTATAAATCCTGCATTGACGAGCTTCTTTGGATCTGGCAGAAGAAGTCCAACAATGTCCATGACCTGAATAGCCATATCTGGGACAGTTGGTCAGATGAAAATGGCTCGATCGGCAAGGCGTACGGCTATCAGCTCGGCGTGAAGCATCAATACCCGGAGGGACAGTTCGACCAGGTGGATCGCGTGCTCTTCGACCTGAAGCACAACCCTGCCAGTCGCCGCATTCTGACAAATATGTATAATTTCTCCGATCTGCACGAAATGGGTCTGTATCCCTGCGCCTATTCCATGACCTTCAACGTATCCGGCAACACGCTCAATGCGATTTTGAATCAGCGTTCGCAGGATATGCTGACGGCAAACAACTGGAATGTCGTCCAGTACGCCGTTCTGGTGCATATGCTCGCACAGGTGAGCGGTCTGGAGGCAGGGGAACTGGTGCATGTGATCGCGGATTGCCATATCTATGACCGCCATGTGCCGTTGGTGGAAAAGATGCTCGAGCTGGAGCCGTATGAGGCACCGGAGTTTTATGTAAACCCGGAAGTGAAGGACTTCTATCAGTTTAAGGTGGATGACTTCCGTATGGAAAACTATCGTTACCATGCGTTTGACGAGAAGATTCCGGTTGCGATTTGAGGGATAAGCCATGATAGCCATTGCAAATGTGACCCCGGACTGGGGGATCGGAAAAAACGGGCGTCTGTTGGTATTCATCCCTGACGACCTGAAACGCTTCCGCCGACTGACACAGGGAAAGACCGTGATATACGGGCGAAAGACGCTGGCGACCTTTCCGGACGGAAAACCGCTGAAAAACCGCCGAAATCTGATCCTTTCCGGCAGCCGAAGTGTCAAAATTGAGGGCGCCGAGATATGCCATGGTATCGAAGAAATATTGGAAAAGATCAAGGATACGCCTGCGGACGAGGTGTTTCTGATCGGCGGCGCAAGGGTCTATGCGCAGCTCCTGCCGTACTGCGAACGCGCCTATGTCACAAAGACCTTTACCGATGCGCCGGCAGACTGCTTTTTCCCCGATTTGGATGCACTGCCGCACTGGGAGCAGACAGATGTATCTGCGTTGTTTGAGGAAAACGGGATCAAGTACCAATACATAGATTATGTAAACCACGAAGTACGAAAATAAACTGCCGACGGGATTGCACACGAGCGGATAAGGAAGTATTTTCGGAATGTGGATTTTGTACGGCAAAATCCGATGCTCGTTATGGGAGCAGACAAATCAGAATTTGCGGAGGATAATCATGGAATATATACAGGTAACGAAAGAAAACATTGAGAGTGAACATATCTGCTGTGCAATCTCAAATAACAAAGATATACAGGTTTCATCAAAAAAGGAATGGATGAAGAAGTGCTTTGACGATGGACTTGTTTTTTTGAAAAGTGTGGAAAGAGGCAAATGCTTTATTGAGTATATTCCAGCGGAGAATGCATGGGTGCCTATAATAGCGGATGGTTATATGTATATTGATTGTTTTTGGGTATCAGGCTCATTCAAGGGGCATGGCTATTCTAACGATTTGTTGAATAGTTGCATTCAAGATAGCAAGGAAAAAGGCAAAAAAGGGCTTTGTGTTCTATCTTCCGCAAAGAAAAAACCATTTTTATCCGACCCAAAACATCTTGCGTATAAAGGGTTTAAGTTAGCAGATTGTTCCGACATTGGAATCAATCTTATGTATTTGCCTTTTGATAAAAATGCCGACATTCCTCATTTTACTGAATCTGCAAAACACCCTCATACGGAAGATACGGGATATGTCTTGTATTATACAAACCAGTGTCCTTTCAACGGCAAGTATGTGCCAGTAATTGAGCAAACCGCAAAAGATAATAACATTCCTTTTAAGGCAATCCGAATTGAAAGCAAAGAACAGGCTCAGGCGGTTCCAAGTCCTTGCACGACTTATGCTTTATTTAAGGATGGAAAATTCTTAACCAATGAACAACAGAATGATAAGAAGTTTTTGAAACTTGTACAAGGTTAAAGATATAAACAAATCCCGGTTTGTCGGACAAAAGAATTACCCGCCGAAAAGAAATTCCTTTTCGGCGGGTTTTCTTGTTAAATTACTTCCTTATGGAGCGGTGCCCTTTCCCGTCGGCAGTTTTGCAATTTGATGAATCAGAAAACGCCCTGCTCCATCATTGCGGTTGCGACCTTCTTGAAGCCTGCGATGTTTGCGCCGGCAACCAGGTCGTAGCCCAGACCGTATTCTTCCGCAGCCTCTGCGGAGACACGGTGGATGTTTTCCATCATGCGGTGGAGCTGCTCGTCAACCTCTTCGGCAGACCAGACAAGTCTCTCGGAGTTCTGTGCCATTTCCAGAGCGGAAACGCCGACACCGCCGGCATTGACAGCCTTGGACGGAGCAACGATCATGTGCTTCTGCTGACGCAGATAGTTCAGTGCATCGTTGGTGGTGGGCATATTGGCAACCTCAATGTAGTACTTGACGCCGGACTGAGCGATCTTGACCGCGGATTCCATCTTGACATCGTTCTGGGTAGCAGCGGGCATGTAGATATCGACATCCTTGACGCCCCAGCACTTTGCACCGGGAACGAACTCGACACCGTACTTGTCCGCATAAGGCTTGCAGTGCATCGGATCCTCTGCACGCATCTTCAGGATGAAGTCCAGCTTTTCACCGGTCACACCGTCGGGATCATGAATGTAGCCGTCAGGACCTGCAAAGTAAGTGACCTTTGCACCGAGCTGTGCCGCCTTCTTCATGATGCCCCAGCCGACATTGCCGTAGCCGGAGATCGCCAGACGCTTGCCCTCAATTGTATCGCCCTCATGCTTCAGGACTTCCTGCAGATAGTAAACTGCGCCGTAGCCGGTCGCTTCCGGACGGATCAGAGAGCCGCCGTAGGACAGACCCTTGCCGGTGAGAACGCCGTTCTCCCAAACGCCCTTAAGTCTGCGATACTGACCGTACAGGTAGCCGATCTCACGACCGCCAACACCCATATCACCGGCGGGAACGTCGATGTCCGGTCCGATATAGCGGTACAGAGCAGTCATGAAGCTCTGGCAGAAACGCATGACCTCTGCGGCAGACTTTCCGGCGGGGTCAAAGTCGGAGCCACCCTTGCCGCCGCCGATGGGCAGACCGGTCAGAGCGTTCTTGAAGATCTGCTCAAAGCCGAGGAATTTGATGATGCCGGGATAGACATTCTTCTGGAAGCGAAGACCACCCTTGTACGGACCGATGGCACCGTTGAACTGGCAGCGGTAACCGGTGTTGGTGTGGTAGGCACCGTTGTCGTCCATCCAGACGACGCGGAAGGTGAACATTCTTTCGGGCTCGACGATGCGGTTGAGCAGGTCAGCCTTTTCATATTCGGGATGTGCATCAATGACAGGGCTCAGAGAGGACAGAACTTCTTCTACAGTCTGTACGAACTCGGGCTCGCTTGTATGCTTTGCTCTGACATTGGAAATGACACTTTCAATATATGCGTTCATAGTTGTTCTCCTTTTCGCAATATTGCTTCTCAGAAGCTTTCAACGATGGAAACGATCTCAGAGCCGATGCGCTTCTGTGCTTCCTGGGTAGCAGCACCGATATGCGGCGTGCAGGAAACCATCGGATGGCTGTAGAGTGCCTTGTTTGCGGAGGGCTCGGATGCCCAGACGTCCAGACCTGCGGCACGGACCTTGCCGGATTCCAGAGCTGCCAGCAGAGCGTCTTCGTCAACATTGGTGCCGCGGGAGGTGTTGATGATAACAACGCCGTCCTTCATCTTTGCGATGCGGTCTGCATTGATCAGAGCACCGCCGTCAACAGCGGGAGCATGAACGCTGATGAAATCGGACTTTGCAAGGATCTCGTCCATTTCAACATAGGGGATACCAAGCTGTTCTTCAATGCCGGGGATGTGGAAGATATCGAATGCGATAACGTCCATGCCGATAGCCTTAGCCATCTTGCCCAGAGCCTGGCCGATGCGGCCGAAGCCGACGATACCGAGGGTCTTGCCCTGCAGCTCGATACCCTTGCCGTAGGCTTTCTTTTCCCACTTGTCTTCGCGCATGGTAGCACCTGCGATGGAGATGTAACGAGCGCAGGAGAACATATGAGCCATAGCCAGCTCAGCAACAGACTGAGAAGAAGCACGCGGAGTGTTCATGACCTTTATGCCGTTTTCCTCAGCATACTTAACATCAATGTTGTCAACGCCGACGCCGCCGCGGATGATGAGCTTGAGCTTGCCGCCCTTGGCTTCGTCGATGTGGTTTGCACGGACCTTGGTCTTGGAGCGGACGACAACTGCGTCAAAATCGCGCAGGGCGGCACCGAGCTGATCCGGCTCATAGAACTGCTCCACGACTTCATGACCTTTTGCGGTCAGAGCGGCGATGGCGGATTTATCCATTCCGTCGGTAACAAGAATACGCATGATAAAAATCTCCTTATAAAATATTCATTGGTGTTTACGCACTGCAAGGGCGGTAAAAACCGCCCTCACAGAAGTGTTTGAAATCAGTGTTCTGCTTCGAATTTCTTCAGGCAATCAACCAGAGCAACAACGCCGTCCTTCGGCATTGCGTTATAAACGGAGGCACGCAGACCGCCGACAGACTTGTGACCCTTGAGGTTCTCAAAGCCTGCCTTCTTGGTGTAGGCGATGACCTCGGCATCCAGATCGGCATCGCCGGTGACGAACGGAATGTTCATCAGGCTGCGATCCTCGGGAACGACGGTACCTTTGAAGAGCTTGGACTGATCGAGGAAATCATAGAAGACCTTTGCCTTGTCGATGTTGATCTTCTCCATGGCTTCCAGACCGCCGAGCTTCTTGAGGTACTTGAATACCTTACCGCAGACATAGATCGCCCAGCAGTTCGGGGTGTTGTACATGGAGCCTGCACCTGCATGAATGCTGTACTGCATGTAGACGGGCAGATCGGTCAGATCGTCACGGATGAGATCTTCGCGAACGATAACGATAGCAAGACCTGCAGGTCCGATGTTCTTCTGAACACCGCCATAGATCATGCCGTAGTCAGAAACATTGCAGGGCTTGGAGAGGAACATGGAGGACTGGTCGGAAACAAGAACATGACCCTTGGTGTTGGGCAGCTTGTTCCAGGTCACGCCATGGATGGTTTCGTTTTCGCAGATGTAAACATAGTCAGCATCTTCGGGGATGTCCAGATCGGAGCAATCGGGAATGTAAGTATAGTTCTTATCCTTGGAGGATGCACCGACGATGACTTCGCCAACCTTCTTAGCTTCGGCAATAGCCTTCTTGGACCATGCACCGGTCTCAATGTAGACAGCCTTGCCATTCTTCATCAGGTTCATCGGGATCATGGAGAACTGCAGGGTAGCGCCGCCCTGGATGAAGAGAACCTTGTAGTTGTCGGGAATGCCCATCAGGTCGCGAAGATCCTGTTCCGCTTCGTCGATGATCTGCTGATAGACCTTGGAGCGGTGGGACATTTCCATGACGCACATACCGGAGCCCTTGTAATTCATCATTTCATCGCGGATTTCCTCAAGAACTTCCTCGGGCATGGTAGCGGGGCCTGCAGAGAAATTGTAAGTACGGTTGTATTTCATATACGGTTTCCTCCTGTATTTTTGGGCATCCTGCCCTTTTATAAGATAAGTATACGATATTCCTTTGAAATAATCAACCGCAAAAACCTCAAAAATTTTTATAAAGCACAAAAATCTGTGTGAATTTGAAAAATCTATGTTTCGCACAATTCCCATGCGGCATATTTGTACTCTTTGACGGCGAAAAACCGAAACCGCATCGGGTCATATGCCCGATGCGGCGGGAATTCTACTCGCCTCGGTATTTTCTGCGGGTGGCAAGACCGCCGCGGATATGGCGTTCCGCTTTGTTCTGATCCAGAACCGCCTTGACCTGCAGATAGAGCGTCCGGTTGCAGTGCGGCAGGCGCTCACTCAGATCCTTATGTACGGTGGACTTCGATATGCCGAACTGCTTTGCCGCGGCACGGACTGTCGCTTGATTTTCGATGATGTACACAGCCAAATCACAGGCTCGCTGCTCAATGTTTTCCCTCATGTGCCTGACCTCCTTCGCTGTGTGTCCGAAACAGCTTATGCGCGGCGGGCTGGGAAGATACCGAAAATGAAATCGGGTAAAATCGAAATACATTCTTTTCTTTTTGCAGCTGCTGTGATAAAGTGGAAAAAGGAGGGAGTGATAAACATGAAAAGAACACTCAGTATTGCGCTAATGCTTTGCCTTTTGCTGTGTATGCTGCCCCTGACGGCAAGTGCGGCGGCACAGCCGGTCATCACCGAGCAGCCCACCGGCACCGACCAGCAGATCGGCACGCCCTATATGCTGTGGATCGACGCAGTCTCGCCGGACGGCGGCACGCTGTCATACCAGTGGTATCAGACCACGGTGAACGACATTTCGACGATCAAAGCGATCATTGATTACGATGACCTGTATGCCAGTCAGGAGGCTTCCTATGTGCCGGATCCCGAGATCGGTACGACCTATTATTGCTGCATGGTCACCAATACACTCTCTGACGGTACCTCGGATTTCATTTACAGCGATCTGGTGGCAGTCACCTTCCGCGCCAAGGAATTCAATCTTTTTGCGCTGAAGGATCTGACGCCGCCCGCAGTGGGAGAGAAGCCGGATACCACGGTCACGAGAGTCACGGACGACCCGAATAACTTCTATGGCTATGATGTCCTCAGCGTGAGCTGGTCCCCGAATGACGCGACCTTCCGCGCAGGTGTCGCCTATACCGTGAAGATCCGCTGCAGGGTCTGGGAGAACGCTGCGCCGCGCTCGGACTATTTCGGCACGATCAACGGTGCCGATGCCGTCATGCCGTCTGACTTTGATGCCGACGGGGAGATCACCGTTTCCTATACTTATCCGGAGCTGAAGCCTGTTCAGGTCGGAAAGCCGACCATCACGGCAGAGCCGGAGGATGTTGAGGTAAAGCGCGGCGAGGAGACAAAGCTGGAGGTGACCGTCCGTGCGCCCGAGGACAGCGCGAAGCTGATCTATCTCTGGTTCTCCAGTGAGACCGGCGAGGGCGATGCATACACGAAGGATGGTGCAGAGACCGGGAAATGGACCGCGTTAACGGACTGCAGGGAAAGCAGCATGATGCCGGATACCGCGAAAACGGGCACGACATATTATAAACTGGTCGTCATCAACGAGGACAAAGACGGCAACACGAATTTCACCGAGAGCCGTGCGGCAAAGGTATCCGTCGTGCGGGAACGGCGCAAAAACGGCAAGGCAATGGATAGCTCCACGCAGGCAGGTGAGTCGGAGGTAACCACAGCAGCGGGGGAAACTCCGAAGAACGGCGGCATGAAGCCGGTCACGATCCTGATCATCGCACTTTCTGCGCTGGCAGTTGCGCTTGCGGCAGCACTTACCGTACTGCTGATCGCAAAGAAAAACAGGAATAAGAAACAGTAAAAAAGTGGGGCTGTCGCAAAATTGTGAAATTGCATATAAGATAAGTCATTGCGCACCGATGCCGAAGCATCGGTGCGCAATGCATATTGTCAAAAAATCCGCAACCGTCAAAATGAAGAATAGCATTAGGACACCTGTCATTGCGAGCCGTGCAAAATATCGGGAGCAGCTCCCGTATCTGTCATTGCGAGCTTATTACGAATAATCTCCCGTTCGTGTCATTGCGAGGGAGCAACGCGACCGTGGCAATCTGTCCCTATCAGATTTCGGATGTTTTCACAGGTTGTCCCCCTTGTTAAAGGGGGTGGCGCGGCGCAAGCCGTGACGGAGGATTTTCATGCAGTCGGTCAATGACCGCATAGTTTCAGTGCATCCAATCCCTCAGTCAGCTTCGCTGACAGCTCCCTTGTGCAAAGGGAGCCTTTCGGGTGTAAGTCCGGCAGATCAAACCGTATAACGGAAAAGTCCGAAACCCGAAAGGCACGGATTGCCACGCCGATTTCATCGGCTCGCAATGACATGACTTTGGTGCGGTGCACTTTTGTCCTCCCCTGCTAAGGGGGACAAAGGATGAAGCATCCCTTTTATGCAATTTTCGTTTTTCTTCTCCAACGGGCAAACAAAATCAGCGCAAGAATTGCACCGCAGGTCTCGCCTGCGATCAGTGCGCAGACAAGGCCTTCCTTGCCGAACAGGGAATTGAGCAGATACATGAACGGAATGTAGAACACCAGCTCACGGCAGAACGCGTGTACAAGTGTATCGCGTCCGTTGCCCACCGCCTGCATACAGAACGAGGTGTGGTAGTTCAAAAACTGGGGGATGGAGGCAAGACAGCGAATTTGCAGAAACAGCGCCGCAAAGCCGATGGTTTTCACCGAATCGGCGACCTTGCCGGTGGAGGTACTCAGGAAGACGCGGACAATGGGAGAGGCAAAAATCTCAAACAGAATGAGACTGACCGCAGCGATGACGAGACCGTAGATGCGGACGGAGCGGATGACCCTGCTCATACGCTCACGGTTGCCGGAGGAGAAGTTATAGGCAACGATCGGCAGCATACCCTGACACAGACCGATGTTGATTGCATTGGGCAGACGCTCGGCCTTCATGACGATGCCGATCGCGGCAAGCTCCAGATCGCCGTGCGCGGACATCAGAGAATTGAGGAAAATATTGGCGGTATCAAACAGGGCGGTCAGTGCCGCCGACGGGATACCGACAGCGAACAGTGCCTTGACCTCAGGCTTCTCAATCTCTCTTGCCTCACGCGGCCGAAGACTGAGCGGTGCGCCGGAAGAGACTTTTCGCAGGGTCAGCACCAGATAGATGCAGGCGGCGATGTTGGAAAGCAGGGTGGCAAGTGCCGCGCCGAGCACCTCCATGCCGTCGGGCAGAAGCACAAACATGAACAGCGGGTCGAGAATGATATTAAGAATACCGCCGCCGCTGAGACCGATGCTTGCCTGTTTGGAATAGCCGGTATTGCGCAGAAGATGCGCAACGGTCTGCGAGAGGATAACGGGCACATTGCCTGCAACGACGACGAGCAGGACATACTGCCTTGCGTAGCCGATGGTTGCATCCGATGCGCCGAGCACCCTCAAAATCGGGTCAAGAAATACGCCGATCAGCAGGGAATACAGC
>PITX01000048.1 GCA_017577345.1 Clostridiales bacterium | reverse complement strand
GCTCTACGTAGCCGGTTCGGATCAGTTTCTCAATAATGCCCGAACGGGTTGCGGGGGTTCCAAGACCTTTGCGTTCGGCGTCATCAGGCATATCGCTGGCTCCGGCAGATTCCATTGCGGCAAGGAGCGTGTCCTCGGTGTAGTATTTCGGCGGCGTCGTTTTTCCTTCCTTGATCGCAGTCGAGATATTGTCAAAGATATCTCCTGCGTGGACAAGCGGCAGCGTGAATTCGGTTCTCCTTTTGGGGAGGAATGCTTTCCAACCGCTGTCACGGATGACCCGACACTTTGCCGTGAAGTCGGTGCCGCCGCAGTTGAGCGTGACGGTGATCTCCCAGTAATCGAATGCGGCGCTGACGGCGCAGAACAGCCTGCGGGCGATCAGCTTGAGAAGTTCTCTCTCGCCTGCGGGCAGAACGGACATATCCAGGTCTTTCGCGCTGGTGGTGGGAATGATCGCGTGGTGATCGGTGACCTTGCTGCTGTCACAGACCTGCTCCGCGTAGACGGTATCAGGAACGGGAAGATCAAGGATCTTTGCAGCGGAGGCAAGATATGCCGGGATACTCTGCGCCATTTCGTCTGTCAAATACTTCGCGTCGCTGCGGGGGTAAGTGCAGAAACGCTTCTCGTAAAGACTCTGCAAATAATCCATCGTCTGCTGAGCGGAGTAGCCGAGCAGTCTGTTGGCGTCACGCTGAAGCGTGGTCAGGTCGTAGAGCTTCGGCGCGTTTTCGATCTTATCTTCCTTTGTTACGGAAGTCACGATCGCCTGTTCTCCGCGACAGGCATCGGCGACTGCCTCTGCACGGCCTTTGCTGCCGTAGCGTTCCGTATAGGCAAAAAAGTCGCCGCAGTTCAGTTCTACGGCGTAAAACGGGACGGATTTGAACGAGTCGATCTCTGCCTTTCGCTCTGCCAGCATCGCGAGCGTCGGAGACATCACTCTGCCGACGTTCAACTTGCGGTGATACAACACGCTGAACAGGCGGGAGGCATTGATGCCTACCAGCCAGTCTGCCTTTGCGCGGCATTCGGCGGCTTCATAGAGATTGTCATACGCTTCGCCCGGTTTCAGTTCCTCGAAACCTTTGCGGATGGCGTCTTCCTCCATAGAGGAAATCCAGAGACGGCGCACCGGCTTGTTGCAGTCTGCGAAGTAGTAGACGCTGCGGAAGATCCGTTCGCCTTCGCGTCCGGCGTCGCAGGCGTTGATGACTTCGTCCACGTCTTCGCGGGCAAAGAGCGTTTTCAGAAGGTCGAGCTGCTTGCCGTTCTTTTCATCCGGCTGATAGTGCCACGGATACGGAATGATTGGCAGATCGTCATAGCGCCACTTGCCGTACTTTTCGTCGTAAGCATCTGCGTTCACGAAGTCGCACAGATGGCCGATGCACCAGGAAACGAGATAGCCGTTTCCCTCCATATATCCCTCGTGCCGTTCCTTTGCGCCGAGGACGGCGGCAATGCTCGTTCCGACAGAGGGCTTTTCAGCAATTACAAGTTTCATATTGTTCTCCTATTACAATAAGTTCGGTTTGAAGTCCGGCAAACCAGCCGGGCTTTTTTCCATCTCATGACTAAGCTACAATAAGAGGAGCAACTGGCTGGCCATGTTCTCCTTGGGCTTTCATGTCCGTAGAACAGACTGTCAGCCATCCTCTTGTTGTAGCGTTCGGTTTAAGCAGGTTGAGCCTTTGTGTTCGTGTCACCCAATAGATTGAATCGGCAATGAGAAAAAGATGGGTTCCGGTTGCACAATTCTGTATTGGAGGTATGACAATGAACGCCGTAGGCATTGACGTCTCAAAAGGAAAGAGCATGGTCGCAGTGATGCGTCCCTTTGGCGAAGTCGTTTTCTCTCCCTTCGAGGTGTCTCACACCGACAAGGACCTGACCGATCTGGCAAAAAGGCTCAAATCCTTGCCGGGTGAAACCCGTGTGGTCATGGAGCATACGGGCTATTACCACGCGCCGGTCGCCGTCGCACTCCATGAGACCGGTATTTATGTCTCAGCAGTCAATGCAATGCTCGTGCATGACTACGGAAACAACTCCTTACGCAGAGCCAAGACCGACAGGAAGGACGCCATCAAGCTGGCGAACTATGCTTTGGATCACTGGCTCTCTCTTCCTCGGTATCTCCCTGTCGGAGATACCAGACTCATGTTGAAGACCTGTTACCGTCAATATGAGCAGTTCAGTAAGATGCGGACGATGCAGAAGAACAATCTCATCGCTCTGCTCGATGTCACCTTTCCCGACGCGAACAAACTCTTTTCCAGCCCGCCCAGAGCCGATGGCAGCGAGAAATGGGTGGATTTCGTCGCTCAATACTGGCACTGCGAATGCGTCTGCGGAATGAGCGAGAAAGCCTTTACCAAGAGCTACGAGAAGTGGTGCCGTAAGCACGGCTACAATTTCAGTGAGGACAAGGCGCTTGACGTTTACACTTCCGCCTGCGGACACATCTGCATCATGCCAAAGTGTGAAAGCACCAAGCTCATGATCCAGCAGGCTGTCGCCCAGCTTCAGGCATCCTCTACAGCTCTGGCTGCCTTGAAGAAACAGATGCAGGACTTGGCGTCTATCTTGCCCGAGTATCCCGTCGTCATGCAAATGTACGGCGTCGGGTCTTCTCTCGGACCGCAGCTCATGGCTGAGATCGGCGATGTGCGTCGCTTTCACTCCAAGTCTGCGCTGGTTGCTTTTGCAGGTATTGATGCTCCTCCGTATCAATCCGGCGCCATCGACGTTCGCAGCTGCAGCATCTCCAAACGTGGCTCTGCTAAACTCCGCAGAACGCTCTTTTTGGTAATGTCTGTGATTCTTCAAACCTCGCCTGTCGACGAGCCGATCTACCAATACATGGACAAGAAACGTGCCGAGGGAAAGCCATATAAGGTCTACATGATGGCCTCGGCCAACAAGTTCCTCCGCCGCTACTACGCCACCGTCAAGGCTTATTTGGACGAACTGGACTACATCTGATCTGACCAACAACATAAGGCTGGCCGTCGCTTTGAAAGCAAGGCGCTCAACGGCTTGCTTTGTTATGCAATTTTAGGTTCGCTCAAAAAATTCATTTTAGGACTTGACTTTTGTTAGCAGGTCTGTTCTTTTCAATAAAAAAAGGGCAGTCCGTTTTGGACTGCCCAAATGGTTTGGATACTTTGTTTTTACTTTCAGTATTCAGATAAATTCGCTCAATTGTTAGTATTTGCGATGCTCTTGATTTGGTCAATCGCATACAACGGCAGATTGACAAGCCAATCTTCTCTCTTGTAGTCCGTCATTGATGTGCGAACGGAAATGCTCGGCGCAAACTTGTCCTTGTAGGTTTTCAGACTTTTCGCTTTCAGATTTACCGTTGCCTTCACTTCGACCGGGACGATCTGCTCCCCTGTATCAACGACAAAGTCTACCTCGCAAGAACCTCTGTCATTGGTATAGTAGAAAACATCCAAATTCTCATTCGCTCTCAGTTGCTGGCAAACATACTGCTCCGTCAGTGCGCCCTTGAACTCAACGAACAGGTCGTTGCCGTCAAGCAGCGTTCCCGGGCGAAGCCCTGCCATACAGCCGAGAAGTCCGACGTCTACGGCAAACAGCTTGAATGCTTTCAAGTCTTCATACGCCTTCAGCGGTACACCGATCTCGTTGACGCGGCTGATTTTGTGAACGAGGCCGCAGTCGCTGAGCCACATAATTGCGGTTTCGTAATCTTTGGCGCGAGCGCCTTCACGAACAAGCCCGTAAATGAACTTCTTGTTTTCCTTCGACAATTGCGAAGGTATGCTGTTCCAGAGCATACGGATTCTCGGAACGGTTTCGTTCGGCGCGTGCTTGGAAAAGTCCTGCTCGTATGCGGCAAGGATTCTCTTTTGGATTTCACGGACTTCATTATAGTCATTGTTTTCGGCAAAACTCAGCACCGCTTCCGGCATTCCGCCCACGAAATAGTACTGTTTCAGCGCGTCGATATAGGTTTGCTTAAAGTTCGTGATCATTTGGAAGTCCTGCGTGTCAAGCAGTTTCGCAAAGCGTTCCTTGTTGGTCGCCAATAAAAACTCCTTGAACGTGAGTGGATAGAGCTTCAGAAAATCCACTTTGCCCACAGGGAAAGACGTGCCTTGATGCAGGGCAATACCAAGCAAAGAGCCGGCGCATACAATGTTATACTGCGGAGCGTTCTCATAGAAGTACTTCAAAGAAGCCAACGCGCGCGGCACCTCCTGTACTTCGTCGAAAATCAGCAGAGTGTTGTCCGGATCAATCTTGCGGTCTGCATACAGTTCCAATCCCAGAATCAGGCGATCGGTGTCCAAATCGGAAGCGAACAGCTCAGCCAATCTGGGATTAGAGTCGAAGTTAAAATATGCCGTATCCGTATATGCCTGTCTGCCGAATTCCTTCATCAGCCATGTTTTCCCTACCTGACGTGCGCCTTCGATAATCAGGGGTTTGCGTCGTTTACTGTTCTTCCACTGAAACAGTTTTTCTATTGCAATTCTGTACATGCGCATACCTCCATCGTTGTAATACAACGATAGTATAGCGCACAATTACAAAAATTACAATGAAAATTTGTGTCGAAAGCACACTTTTTGCGATGAAAAAGTGTATTAGCGTTCTGCTGTTTCCTTATTCAGAGATTCTTCCTCAATCTCGTCGAAGCCGTCTAGGCCAGCGACTGCGTTCTTTTTCTTCTTTGCCTTGACGAAGAATAACGCTTCAATAAAGAATGGGCAGTCCGTTCTGGACTGCCCAAGAGGGTAGAATTCTAGATTACTTCTCTTCTGGAATAACAAACGGTCACAACAATTACGGTTTTCTCCGATTCGATGACCCGGTAAATCACAGTATAGTTTCGGATCAACAGTTGCCGATAGCCTTGATTGGCGTAGACGCCGACGGTTCGCTCCGGACATCGGTAGGGCATTTGCGCCAACGATAGTATCCCGTCCTCAATCGCGCAGACAAGTCGATCCGCTGTTTCCGGCTCGAGGAGAGAATTGGCGATATAGGCGTAAATACTATCCAAATCACGCATAGCGCGGTCGGTCAGTTTTACTGCATAGTTATCCAAAGTGCTTCCTCCTTAAAGAAGAAAGTGCCTCTCGCGCATCGTGGAGAACACCGCCTTGTGCAAGTTCGTTCTCTGCTTCAGAAATAGCGGCGTCCGCTGCGGCGATTTCTAAAAGATCGTCGTAGGCTTCCATACTCATAATCACCATATCGCCATATCCGTTCTTTGTGATAAAGATCGGCTCACGTCTGGCGTGACAGAGGTTGGATATTTCCGTTGTGTTCCTCAAATCAGTAATCGGTCGAATCTGTGGCATAGTCGCACCTCCTTCTGCACATTATTATAGCATAATTATGTGCAGAAATGCAACCACTTTTTTATTCTTGCTCTTTGGGTTCTTCCTTCTCCGAAATGTCGTCGAATCCGTCCGGGTCAGCGACCGCGTTCTTTTTCTTCTTTGCCTTGATGAAAAACACGGCTCCGACGACGGCGGCGATACCAATGACGAATACAATGATCCCTGCAGGGAAAGACGTGGTCTGCTGCTTGGCAGGCGTCGTCGGCTGTGTCGTCTCGACTGGGTCGGTCGCTTCTGTCACTTCCGGGGGCGTTTCCTTGCCCGCACACTCCGTCATATTCTGCTTGCAGACAGGGCAGGCGGTGTTGACGCTGCCTGCCTTGCATCTTTCGGTGCAGGTGCATTGCACCGGAGAAGGATTATCTTCTCCGTCGATCAGCGCCATCAGGTCGGCTTCGTCTACAAGGTTGAGAAAGTATACGTTCTCGGTTGTTCCGAAACGGTCGATGACCAGATAGAAGTAGTTGCCGTTCTTGCTCTGCAAGGTCAGAAACTGCTTGCTTGCGACGTTGCCGTTTTCGTCGATTCCTTCGATCTTGTAGTAGTCATCTACCAGCGTCAAATTGCCGTTCGGCGTGAATGCGCCGACTTCTTCCGGCTGCGGTTCCACAACGGGTTCCGTTTCTTCCGGTTCGTCCTCATAAGTCCAATCATCGTCCTCCGGTTCGGCATACGCCGTCATTGTGAGGATGGTCAGACAGCAGGCAATTGCCAGAATCAGCGCAACGGTCCTGAAAAATGTGTGTTTCATTTCTTCTCCCGTTCTGCGGCTTTCGTCTTCGGAAGAGAGCCGCTTTGGATGGATTGCAGAAAGGCGGGCAATTCCGCAAGGGAGACCCCCAGCGTTCTCAATGCGTCTGCCATTTCCGTGTTTTCAAGCAGATTGATTTCTTCGTCAATCGCTTTGCAGCGTTCACGCGCCGAGCGCACTTGCTCCTTATAGGTTTCGATTTTGCTTCGCAGCCGGGTGCGTTCTTCTTTCAACCTCCTAATCTGTTCTACTGTGTTTACGTACATATTTCGTTCTCCTATCTTTTTTGTATGCAATAATGACGGACTGCTCCAGCCAATGTTGACGGAGTTCGTCCATCTTTTCGATCGCGATGGACTCTCTCAGCCATCGCTGATACGCTTTCCACGCAGCGGGATTGCGTTTGATTCTCCTGTTTACCAAGGTTTATCCTTCTCTCATAAGCTATGGCGTCGGCAAACGACCGTAGCAGTAGAAATGACTTGACCAATAGGCGCTCGTCAGATCTGCGTACTGAATGGGGTCGCCGCAGTGGATCATCATATTGTTGCCGACATAAATGCCGACGTGGGTAACGCCGTCCGGGATTTCGGCGGCGTAGGTGTATTTGAAGAATACCAAATCGCCGGGTTTCGCATTTGCAGCGGATACCGGCGTGCAGATGTCGCAAAGTCCGATCGCACCGAGGCGGCCGTAGTTCCAGCCGGAGTGGTTGATGACCCAACTGACGTAGCCGGAGCAGTCAAAACTTGTTGCAGGCGTTGAGCCGCCCCAGACATACGGATAGCCGAGATACTTCGTCGCCTCCGCCATCATTGCTGCGAAGACTTCGTCCTCCAGCGCTTCCGGCGGGATCGTATAGCGCAGGAAATCGTCGTTGTAATAAAGACTGATATAGATGGACGTGGGGAACAGATCGGGTCTGTTCCCCAACGTGATCATATACATCGCGTAGACGGCCAACTGTTCTTCGGACATTAACTGGATCGGGATATGGGACAGATCGTAGTTTTTCAGCGTCACGGTGCAGATATAGTAGGTGTATTCCACCTCAACTTCTTCTGTCGTCGCTTCACCCGTTTCCGGATCGGTGACTTCCCGTTCTTCTGTCCGCGTTCGCGTTTCTGTCGTAACCGTTTCCGTCAGACTGTACTGCATCTCATAACACACCGACAGATCTGACTGTACGTCCGAAATTGTCCAGGCGTTGTTGTGCAGGGCGGTCAACAGCGACAGCAGCACATACGGGTCGTGTCCGATGTCGTCCAGTTCATAGCGGTATTCGTCATAGCTGTGCGTGGATTCGTAGTTGTCCAACGGCTGCTGCAGCGCCGCCTCCATACCGGCGTACTGCGCTTCCGCCGCGAGCAGGTCTTCGTCAGCGCTTGGGTAGGTCGTCGCGCCGACAACGGACGAGCCGCCTTGCGCGACCGCGCTTCCGCCGGACAGAAGGGAGTAAACTACCAGGCTAACAACAAGGATTACCACGGCAACGATTGTGCCGGTTTTGTGCCTTGCGGCGAACTCCGCAGCCTTCTCGGCGGCTTTTTCTGTCTTTTCGGCTGCCTTTGCGGCGGCTTTCCCGGATTTCTTTGCGCTTGCGTCCTTCTTGACTTTCCGCTTTTGATGCTCAGCGGCTGCGCTTTTGCCGTGCTTTTTCGTTTCGGAACGGTGCTGCTTCTGATTGTGTTTCTTCTGTCGGTGGTTTGCGGTAATCCGAAGACTGTTTTCCGCGGCTTCTTCTCCGCGATGCGCGCTTTCTACGCCCACGTTGTCCTGCTCGTATTGACTGATCTCGCTATGGAGTGTGGCAGACGCGGTTGTACCGACAGACCGCGCAACGCCGGATGACGGTCTCCTTGTTCGCTTGACGGCGGCTTCTGCTTCCAGTTCAGCATTGCTGAATTTCAGACGCCTTGCCATAGCGGATTATTCCTCGGCGATCAACTCGCGTGCGTATTTCGCAATAGTAGTCAGCATGTTGCTGGTAAGAGAAAGCGCGGCGCAAATTTCTTCGATATCCGAGCGACGTAAAGACGTCTCCCCAAAAGCAATCGAGTTTCTATTATAATCTTTCATCTGTCTTTTCACTTCCAGTGCAGTCTTTTCTGCTGCGGGTATCGCGTGAACGAGCCAACCATAGATTTCTATAGCATCTTCATAAGGAGCAG
>PITX01000047.1 GCA_017577345.1 Clostridiales bacterium | reverse complement strand
TTTTATTTCTTTACCTTATCCAAAACCTTGAAGGACAGATTGCCACGCCACCTGCGGTGGCTCGCAATGACAAATCTGTTCATGCTTATCTTCATTTTGACGGTTACGGACTTTTTTGACAGTCTGACACCCGAACGGAAGTAAAATTCCCGTTCGGGTGATTTTTACAGCACCTTTTTAAGAAATTCCTGCAGGCGCGGATCCTGCGGATGATTGAACAGCTCCTCCGGAGGGGCATCCTCCGCGATCTTTCCTTTGTCTACAAAGAGCACACGCGTCGCAACCTCACGGGCAAAGCGCATCTCGTGCGTCACGATCACCATCGTCATGCCCGAATCTGCCAAACGCCGGATCAGCTCCAAAACCTCGCCGACCATTTCCGGATCCAGGGCACTCGTCGGCTCGTCAAACAGCATGAGCTTCGGGTGCATTGCCAAGGCACGGACGATCGCAATTCTCTGCTTCTGTCCGCCGGAGAGTGTGGACGGATATGCATCCGCCTTGTCCTCCAGCCCGATTTTCCGAAGCAGATCGAAGGCAGTCTCCTCTGCCTGTGCAACGATTTCTTTTTTCGTGCGTCCGGTCGGAAGCATCGGTTTTTTGTTTTTGCGCAGTGGATTGATCAGCTTGTTTCGGAAGTTTTTCCGCTTTGCGGCCTTGAGATCAGCAAGCTGTAAGCGCACCGGCGCAAGCGTGATATTCTGCAAAACCGTTTTATGTGAAAACAGGTTGAATTGCTGAAAGACCATGCCGATCTTGCGGCGGGCAAGGTTAATATCCACCTGCCAGTCGGCAAGGTTTTCCCCCTCAAAGTATATCGCGCCGGAGGTCGGATCCTCCATGCAGGTCATGCAGCGCAGGAGCGTGCTTTTTCCGCTGCCGGAGCCGCCGATCACGGCAACGCGCTCCCCTTCCTCGATCTTCAGGCTGACATCATCCAGAACCGTCAGGTCTCCGAATTTTTTAGTGAGATGAGATATTTCGATCACTTCTTGCCAGCCTCCTTTCCATCAGCCTCACAAGTGCCGTCACCGCCGCGACCAGCACGATATAGATCAGCGCCATCGCCAGATACGGCACCATAAACTCATAGCTGTTTGTGCCGATCGCGTTAAACGCAACATAAATATCCAGCGTGCCGACAAAGCTGACAACCGACGTTTCCTTGATCAGTGAGATAAACTCGTTGCCGAGTGTGGGCAGTATGTTTTTCACTGCCTGCGGAATCACAATGTGCAGCATCGCCGCAGAATACGACAGTCCGAGTGCACGTCCTGCCTCCATCTGACCGATATCGACCGAGGCGATACCTCCGCGCATGATTTCCGAAACATAGGCGCCGGAATTCAAGCCGAACACCGCAATACAGACATAGAGTGCCGGATAGTTCAGCCCCAGTGCCGGCAGCAGGACATAATAGCCGAGCAAAAGCTGCACGACGATCGGCGTTCCTCGGAAAAACCCGACATAAACGCTGCAAATTCGATTCAGAAGCCGCGGCAGGCGTTTATATTTCGGCATCACACGCACGGCCGCAACAAGAGTGCCGAGCACAATGCCGATAGCAAGACCGAAAACCGCGATCAGCATCGTGTTTTTCAGACCACGCAAAACCTGGAGATAACCGCCTTCGTCCACAAAAATTCGCAGAAAACGGTCGATTTTCCCGTTTCCGCCTGCAAGGAGCAGACCGGAATCCGCTCCCTTGGCAGAGACGATACCGGTCAGCATCGCGGCAAGCAGCACCGCCACGCAAAAAATCGCAGCAAATCTTTTCATTTCCTACTTCCTTCCGAAACAGAGCCTCTGCCCCTTTTCGCACCAAAAAGGGCAGAGGCTCTGATTGATTAGTTGCCGTTGACCGACATAGCTATGTAATTTGCAGGATCCTGGTCGATCACGACATAATTGATGTTGCCGTTGAGCATATCCTGCACGGCAAGCGCACCGGATTTGTAGCCTGTGCAGGTCACGGGGAAGCCGTCGAAGCCCCAATCCGTATCGCCCTCGATGTAGTACTGGGCGGTCGTTCCAAGCTGAACGCCGATCTTCGTATTTTTATCACAGGCACTCAGAATCGCTTCCACATCCGCTGCCGTCTTGCAGGCATCAAAGGTCGTGTCGCTCTGCAGCGTGATGACGGTCTGCGATGCCTGATAGTATGCTGTGGTAAAATCAACAAATTCCTTGCGATCCTCCTTCACGGTCAGACCCGCCATGGCAATATCGCATTTGCCCTGACTGACAGAAAGGCAGACCGCATCAAAATCCATGTTCATAATGACCAGCTCCTTGCCGAGGTAGGCGGCAAAGCCCTGCGCGATTTCCAGATCAATGCCGTAGTAATTCTCACCCAGGAGATACTCAAACGGCTCAAAGGCGGCATTGGTCGCTACCACAAGCTGATCTTTGCTTTCATCAAGTGCTGCGGAAACGATCGGCGTAAGCTCGGCATCTCCGAAGTACTTATTGCAAATCGCATCCAGCGTTCCATCCTCAATGATCTGCGCAATATAGGCATTGGCCTGTTCCAGCAGCTCCGGCTGATTTTTGTCCACGCCGAAGGCATATTCTTCTTCCGTCAGGGCAATCGGAATTACCTTGACCCCTGCTGCCGCACTGCTGCCGCAGGCTCCGAACAAAGCTGCGATCACGCAGATCGCCAAAAGAACACATAAAGTCTTTTTCATTTTGTTTCCTCCATTTCACGGGTGATGCCCGTGTATTGTTTCGATGAAATAAATATACATGTATTTTTATGTATAGTCAACTGAATATTTCGCATATTTATGCAATTTGTTTAGCTGCACACATTTCCCATCCTCAGAAACTCATTCTTGATAGAATTGCACAAAAAAAGCAGCCTGTGGAAATGCTCCACAGGCTGTCAGTATGATTTCTTTATTCTTCGACAATTCGGATATGCACTTCGTCAAGCTGCTTCTGTTCTACCGTTGACGGTGCGCCCATCATGATATCCTGCGCATTTTTATTCATCGGGAACGGGATGATCTCACGGATAGACTCCTCACCTGCCAGCAGCATGACCATACGGTCAACGCCCGGCGCAATGCCCGCATGGGGAGGTGCGCCGTAGCAGAATGCGTTATACATGGCAGGGAACTTTGCCTTGACATCTTCCTCGCCGAGCCGGACCAGCTGGAACGCCTTGATCATGATCTCCGGGTCGTGATTACGAACTGCGCCGGAGGACAGCTCCACACCGTTGCAGACCAGATCGTACTGGAAGGCGTTGATGCTCAGAGGATCGACCTCGCCGCGCATTGCCTTGTCCAAAATCTCCGCGCCGCCGTTGGGCATGGAGAACGGGTTGTGGCAAAATTCCAGTTCACCGGATTCCTCGCCGATCTCATACATCGGGAAGTCAACGATCCAGCAGAATTCATAGCGTTCCTTGTCCATATGGCCGGGAACTGCCGCGCCGAGCAGCTTGCGCAGGACACCTGCGGTCTTCTGCGCGGCAGACTTTTTGCCTGCCGTCACGCCGACGAAGCAGCCGGGCTTCAGATTCAGCTTTGCAATGACCTCGTCCTTACGGTCTGCAAGGAATTTTGCAATACCGCCGGAGAGCTCACCGTCCTCGCCGAGCTTAAACCACATCGGCTTACAGCCGGAAATGACCTCGGTCTCCGCGACGAGCTTGTCCACTGCCTTACGCGCCAGCTCGCAGTTTTCCACTACGATCGCCTTGACGGTGTTGCCGTCTGCGAACGGAGCAAAGTCGATGCCCTTGACCAGCTCGGTAATGTCGTCCACGACCAAATCAATACGCAGGTCAGGCTTATCGGAGCCGTAGCGCTCCATCGCATCGTTGAATGCAATGCGCTTGAACGGCGCAGAGGAAGCAATATTATACTTGCCGAACTTGGCAAAGATGGGAGGCAGGACATCCTCCAGAACCGCGAACACATCATCCTGATTTGCAAACGCCATTTCCATATCCAGCTGATAAAATTCGCCGGGGCTGCGGTCGCCGCGGGCATCCTCATCGCGGAAGCAGGGAGCGATCTGGAAGTAGCGGTCGAAGCCGGAGGTCATGAGCAGCTGCTTGAACTGCTGCGGTGCCTGCGGCAGGGCGTAGAACTTGCCCGGATGCTTTCTGGCGGGAACGAGGTAGTCTCTCGCGCCCTCCGGAGAGGACACCGTCAAAATCGGTGTGGTGATTTCCAAAAAACCGTGCTCCGTCATCGCCTGACGCAGGGCGGAAACCACATTGCAGCGCAGAACGATGTTGCTCTTGACCGCAGGATTGCGCAGGTCGAGATAGCGGTATTTCAGACGGACGGATTCATCCGCATCGCGGCTGCGGTTGATCTCAAAGGGCAGCTCGTTATAGCGGCAGCGTCCGAGCACACTCAGCTCGGTCGGGACGACCTCGATCTCACCCGTTGCAAGCTTCGGATTCTTGCTTGCGCGTTCCCGCACGGTGCCGGTGATGGAAATGGTCGATTCCTTATTGACGGATTTCACCGTTTTCATCATTTCTTCGCTCTCAATGACGAGCTGCGTAGTACCGTAGAAATCGCGCAGAACGACAAACGCCAGGCTTGCGCCGACTTCGCGGACATTCTCCATCCAGCCGACCAGCGTCACGGTCTTGCCCGCGTCACGCAGACGGAGCTCGCCACAGGTATGTGTTCTTGATTGTGTCATATCATTTTCCTCTTTTCTTTCTCAGAGTATATTACTTTTCCAAAATCACACTGCCGCTTTGCATCGCGGAAATGCCGGATTTGATCATCTCTGCCGCTTCCTGTACGGGAAGGCTGACCTGATCGCCCGTTCGCAGATTTTTGATCGAGCAGACATTCTGCGCGATCTCATCCTCACCGAGGAAGACCACATACGGGATGCCAAGCTTGTCCGCATAGGACATTTTCGCCTTGAATTTTTTCTGCTCCGTATAGAGCTGTGTGCGGATGCCCGCAGTGCGAAGCTGCGTGGCAAGCTGTACTGCAGCGGAGAAATCCTCCGTCATCGGCAGGAGCAGGCAGTCGGCAGGCGCGGTCGGCAAATCGGGATTGAGCATTTCCTGCTCGCCGAGCACATAGAACAGACGCGTCAGACCGATGGAAATGCCGACGCCGGGAAGCTGACGGTCAGTATAGTACTCGGCAAGGCTGTCATAGCGTCCGCCGGAGCAGACAGAGCCGATCTCCGGATGGTCAAGCAGGGTCGTCTCGTAGACCGTTCCGGTGTAGTAGTCCAGACCGCGTGCGATCGTCAGATCGACTGCAAAATTTTCCTCCGGCACACCGAAAGCACCCAGATGCTTCGTCACGGCAGTCAGCTCCTCCAACCCGAGGTCAAAGGTCTCATTCCTGCCGCGCCAGTCCTCCAGCCTTGCAAGTACCTCTGTGTTACTTCCGGTGATGGCGATGAATTGCAGGATCTCATCCGCCTGTGCCTCCGTCAGACCGTTGTCGTCGAACAGGATCGTGCGCACCTTTTCCGCGCCGATCTTATCCAGCTTGTCCACCGTGCGCATAATGTCACCGGACTTTTCCGACAGACCGAGCATGGCATAGAAGCCGTTGAGCAGCTTGCGGTTGTTGACGCGGATAACGAACCTCGTCAGCCCGAAGCGGCGGAAGATCGTATAGATGATCGACGGGATTTCCGCCTCATTGAGAATATCCAGCTTGCCGTCGCCGATGATGTCGATATCCGCCTGATAGAACTCGCGGAAGCGGCCTCTCTGCGCTCTTTCGCCGCGGTAGACCTTGCCGATCTGGTAGCGGCGGAACGGGAAGGACAGCTCCCCGGCGTGCAGTGCAACATATTTAGCAAGCGGAACGGTCAAGTCGAAGCGCAGTGCCAGATCACTGTCGCCCTTCTGGAAGCGGTAGATCTGCTTTTCCGTCTCACCGCCGCCCTTGGCAAGCAGGATCTCCGCCGATTCGATCGCGGGCGTATCCAGCGGCGTAAAGCCGTAAAGGGCGTAGGTTTCGCGCAAAATCTCCATCATCCGCTCCATCTGCATCTGTGGTGCGGGCATCAGCTCCATAAAGCCGGATAAGGTGCGCGGTTTCAGTTTCTCCATGGTGTTTCCTCTCAAAAAATCAGTTCCTCCAGAGTGTAATACCCCGGTTTTTTCTTTGCCAGTGCTTCTGCGGCGCGTACTGCGCCCGCTGCAAACACCCGCCGGCTCTGTGCCATATGCGTAAACTCCAGACTTTCGTCTTCGCCGAAGAAATAAACGGTGTGCTCCCCCGCGACGGTGCCGCCGCGGAGAGAGAATACGCCGATTTCATTTTCTTTTCGTTTGCCGCAGAGGCCTTCCCTGCCGTGCACGACCAGTGCGCGGTCATCCGGGTCGATCGCCTGCAAAAGCTGTTTTGCCGTACCGCTTGGCGCATCCACCTTCTGATTGTGATGCGCTTCGACAATTTCCTTGTCCCAGTCATGAAGCACGGGCGCATATTCGCGCAGCAGCTTTTTCAGCACGGCGATACCGGTGGAATAATTTGCCGTCCAGATCACGGGGACAAGCGCCGAGATCTCGCGCAGAGCGTCAAAATCCGGCTCCGTCAGACCGGTCGTGCCGGAAAGCAGGGGCGTTCCGGTGCGGCGGATGTAGGAAAGCAGTGCCCTCTGTGCGCCGACGCCGGAGAAGTCGATGCAGACATCCGCTTTCGGCGCAGCAGCGTAATTTTCCGGGCAGTCAATATCGGCATGGCCGATGATCTCCCAGCCCTTTGCGGCGGCAAGCTCTTCGACCATGTGGCCCATCTTGCCGTAGCCGCTTAAGAATACCTTCATTTATGCGTCCTCCTGCACCTGCAGTCCGGCGGCACGCATGATCTTTGCGAGCTTTGCGCGGTTTTCCGGTGCCATCGGGTACAGCGGCATCCGGTAAGCACCTGCCTTGAGCCCCATCAAATTCATGGCTTCCTTTACGGGAATGGGGTTGACCTCCATGAACAGGGCGTTGATCAGATCAAGGTACTTGAGCTGCGCGGCGACCGCTTTCTCCTGTCTGCCCTCGATCCAATCCATGACCATATCGTGCGTTTCGCGCGGCATGATGTTCGCCCAGACGGAGATCACGCCCGAAGCGCCGACGGACAGCAGCGGAACGGTAATGTCGTCGTTGCCGCAGTACATCACAAAATCATCGCTGAGGTAGCGGGCGATCTTCATCGCGTATGCCATGTCGCCGCTTGCCTCCTTGATGCCCATGACATTCGGATGCACGGACAGGCGGCGCACGACCTCCGGAGAGATCCTGCAGCCGGTGCGGCCGGGGACATTATAAAGAATGATCGGTGCACAATCGGCATCTGCCGACAGCATGAAGTGACGGTACATGCCCTCCTCATTCGTCTTAACATAGTAGGGGCTGATGCACAGCAGTGCTGCCGCACCCATCTTCGTATAAATTTCGCTCTTCTGCTTCTGCATTTCGCTGGAGTTCGAACCGGAGCCTGCAATCACGGGAATGCGTCCTCTGACCTGATCGACGACGGTCTCAAAGGTCTTGATATCCTCTTCCAGTGAGGTTGAGGCAGTCTCGCCGGTCGTGCCGAGCGCAAGGATCGCGTCAGTCTTGTTCTGCACATGCCATTCGACAAGCTCGCGCAGTCTGCCGTGATCGACAGAGCCGTCGGCATTGAATGGAGTGACCAATGCAACGATAGAACCGGTAATCTTCTTCATCATGATTCCTCCTATTCGCGATTCTTTTCTACCGTATAGATAATACCATTATATGCCGCAAAAAGCAAGAGCGCATTTGCGGAAAGAAAGTGCAGAAAAATCAAAAAAGCTGTTGACAAATCATGATTTTCCAAGTAAAATAGACAAGCCTGCGAATGCAGACAATCCTTGCCGCCGACGCGATCGGCGGCCAAAAGTCCAAAAGGAGGTGCACACAACAATGGCTAAGATTTCCGGCAAGTATGAGATCGTCTATATCATCGACCCCGCTCAGGGTGAAGAAGGTATCGCCGCTCTCGTGGAAAAGTTCAAGGCGATGGTTGAGGCAGAAGGTACTCTTACCGGTATCGAGGAGTGGGGCAAGCGCCGTCTGGCGTATCCCATCAACGATCTGCCCGAAGGCTACTATGTCCTCATGAACTGTGAATGCAAGCCCGAGCTCCCCGCTGAGCTGGACCGCGTGTTCAAGATCACTGACGGCATCCTGCGTTCCATCATCGTCGCAGTCGAAGAGTAAGGAGGCTCGTTCATGCTGAACCATATCGTTCTCATGGGTCGTCTTACCCGTGACCCCGAGCTCCGTCGGACCGGTTCCGGCGTGGCAGTGGCCACCTTCACGATCGCTGTCGACCGCGATTTCGCGAACAGTGCGACCGGCGAGCGTGAAACGGATTTCATCGACATCGTGGCATGGCGCAATACCGCTGAGTTCGTCAGCAAGTATTTTGCCAAGGGTCGTAT
>PITX01000046.1 GCA_017577345.1 Clostridiales bacterium | reverse complement strand
CTATCTGCCTGTTTCGCCTGCCGAAACCGGTGATACAACGATCGATGGGGTCAGCGGCACCTATTATTCCGATGCGGCGACCTCACAGCTGGAAAGTAAGTTCACGGGGGACGCAAGAGATGACGGCAAGGTTCTGACGGACAAGTCTGTTATCTACGGCGGTGACGACTACGGTGCCTTTGAAAGCTACGATTCCAATACCTTCGGCATTACGCTGTCGGCATTGGGGCAGAAATACTCTGTTACACAGGAACTGGAGGTCAGGGTACCCCTCGATGTGGTATTCGTACTCGACACCTCCGGCAGTATGATTAACAGTAAGTACAACGGTGTCACGAGTGCCAATATCATGATCGAATCACTCAACAAGATCATGAAGTATGTCATGGATGCCAACGAGGACAACCGTGTCGGCGTGGTCTGCTACTCCGGCGCGGCGACGAAGCTGCTTGAACTGGGTCGCTACACCGCAACCGACGATAAATACTTCCCCGAGGGGGAATGTACCAGTAATACCTATCAGCTGGCACCGAGCACCTCCATCAGTCGCACGGACGGTCCCCTTTACAAGGGCACCTTCTCCGGCGGCTGGTACGGCACCTTCACGCAGGACGGCATCGCGATGGGTGCGCAGGAGTTCTTCGATACTGAGGACACCACAGTGACCAGGACAGTCACCAAGGAGACGGAAGAAGGCAGGATCAGCGCGACCTACACAGTCAAGCGCAGACCCGTCTTTCTCCTTCTGTCCGATGGTGAGCCGACCTACTGTACCCCGTTTTTCAACAATGTTCTGGCGACCCAAAAAGTCTACGGCGACGGTACGACCGGCTACAATAACAACGAAGGGCTGCCGTCGGTCAACGACCTGAACAACCAGGGCGTCCTCGGCTACTATACGATCCTGACGGCAAAGAACTATAAAGACAGAATTGCGAAGCATTACGGCACCGATGTGTTCTTCTATACCATTGGCATCGGCATTAACCCGAGCGGTGTCAACAGCTTTGCAAGCTCCATCGCAGGCGATGACTATAAGCGGGCGGTGCTGAACCCCACGGATGCAAATGTCGAAGCGATCGAGTATTGCACCAACGGTCAGTGCGATGGCGTTTCAAAGAACAAGAATATCAGCGCCTTCTCCGATGTGACCTGCCATATGCTGTACAGACTCCTGCACAACACGCCGACCGGCAGTACGATAACGCTCCATAAGCATGACAGTCAGCAATACGGCATCCGTACGAGTAAGACGCTCGCCACGGTTCCGATCGTCAACAATCCGTACGAGGATACCGGCTATGCCTATGCAGACGGCGCATTCTTTACGGCAAATAACTCCGTGGATACGCTGACCACGGCTTTCGAAGATGCAATCAAATACAAATATAACGATACCTTCCCGGTTTACGGCTTTATCCTCAGGGACAATCTGCCGGTGACCGTCTCCGATACGATTGGTGACGGCATGGAGCTCAAATCTGAGCCGGTGCTCCGCTACGGCGGCGTTAACCACACACCTGTAAGCCATGAGACTGTCGGTAATGAAACGACCTACCATTATGCCGGTGCCTGGACTGCCGAAGACGGCAGCGGGCAGACGGCAGATCTCAGTCAGATCACCGCCGTGGTGACGACAGATGAAAACGGCAGGCAGACAGTAACAATGATCGTTCCAGACGATCTGCTGCCGACCTACACGCCCAACCTTAAAATAGACCGCACAGCTTATTTCTACTATGAAGCCCTTCCGGTGCGGCTGATCTATCAGGTCGGTCTGACGGAGGAAGCAGTTGCGGATGTCAAAGCATTAGCACTCACCGGCGGCACAAAAACCTTCTACACGAACTGTTGGAGCGAGGATGTTTTTGCGAGTTCCGGCTTCACCTCGACAGCGTTTAATCCTTATTACAATGCCGGAAACTATGACAAATCGCCTCTGCCGAAGGGCGACAATACGACGCAGACACAAGAAAGTGCACAGCAGTACATAAACGAAGCAAATCCGGCATTTATCCATACGCGTCTCGGCAACAACGGCAAGCTCGTCTTTGCAGCGGATGTTGTTACTGCTGACATCAAGCTTGTCAAGGTCAATCAGGACGATCAGCCCATTTTAAGCGATACCGCCATATTTACGCTCTATCAGGACGCAGACCGCACGGTGGTTCTCGGTGAGTACGAAACAGACAATGCCGAGATCGAGATCACGGGACTTGCCATCGGCACGACCTATTATCTTGAGGAAACGAAGGCACCGAATGGCTTTAACCCGATGCCCGGCGTTAAGGAAATCGTCATCAGCGCAGACGGCAAGGTCGTCATGTCGGACGATGAAGAATTTTTCCGATTCTTTGATGACAATGTGATCCATATCGTCAACAGAACCGGATATGCACTGCCGGAGACCGGAGGCACGGGTACCTACGGTATTTACACCGTCGGTATCCTGCTCGCCGCAGTTGCCGCTCTGTGCGGAATCCGTGTCAAGCGAAAACGCGAAAGGAGGCAGAACACATGAATTGCCTCTCTCGCGATGAAATACACCCCCACCTGCAAAGAAATCCGAACTCGCCCATATCAGTTATGAAAAAACAAAACAAAGCAAACGAAAGGAATACAACTATGAAAAAGCTTTTTGCAATCCTTCTCGCATCTGTGATGGTATACGCTCTTTGCGTTACCGCATTTGCCGCACCCGCTGACCTTTCCGGTCACACCTACACCGCATACCAGATTTTTACCGGCACACAGAGTGACAGCGCTGACCTTGCAGCCATCGAATGGGGTTCCAACATCAGCTCCGCTGCTTTCCTGTCTGCACTGCAGTCCTCCACAGACTTTGGTGCCTCCAATCCGTTTGCGGCCTGCGCCACTGCGGACGATGTTGCCTCCGTACTGAAGGACTGGAGCGACAACTCCGCGAATGCCAAGGTATTTGCAAAGATCGCTTTGGATAACATCACAGGCACCGGCATTGCGGTTGTAAACGGTGCAACCACATTAGAGGCAGGGTACTATCTGGTCGTTGATACAACGGAAGATGCAGAGGTCTACAATCTGGCACTGCTGCAGCTTACCAAGAAGGGAACCTTCACGATCGCAAACAAAGTTGATGTCCCCGAGGTGACGAAGAAGGTCAGCGATGCAAGCGCTCTTATCTGCACCGAAACCGCCGCAAATCATGTCCATGGCAAGGCTTGCTATACCTGGAGCGATGCCAACAAGGTTGCCATCGGCGATACGGTTTTGTTCAGCATCTCCAGTGCCGTCCCCGCAGCCGCAGCAGACTATGACTACTACTACTTTATTATCGGCGATACGCTGGCAGACGGTCTGACCTACACTACGGGCTCTATTGCAGTCACCATCGGCGGCGCCTCCGCAGTCGAAGGTTCCGACTACTCAGTGAAATTCGGCGCAGACGGCAAGACCTTTGAGCTTGCTCTGCACGATGCCAAGACAAACGCCGGTAAAACAGTCGACGTTCTATACGCCGCAACCCTGAATGAAACTGCCGTGATCGGCACTGCAGGTAACCGCAATGAGGTTTCTGTGACCTTCTCCAGCAACCCTAACTTTAAGTATAACGGCACCAAAAACCCCACGACGCCTTATACTCCCGGGGAAGACGGCGCTCCTGAGGATTCGGAGAAGCCCGGCTTTCCTGCTCCGCAGGATCCCGGTTCCACGACGGATATTCCCACCGATGAGACTCCCAAGGATATCACTCTGACCTATACCACAGCTCTGAAGATCTATAAGGTCGATCAGGACAGCGCTCCTCTGAGCGACGTAGAATTTACCCTGAACGGTATTGCCTCCAGCACGAATGTGGACGGCATCGTGAGCTTTGACGGTCTGAATGCAGGTGAGTACACCCTGACAGAGACCGGCACGCACGATGGCTATAATTCCATCGACCCGATCAATTTTGAGATTACCTGCGAGCTTCCCGCAACTGTTGCCGACGGTACAGAGACCTGCACATGGACTGTCGATACTGATGCTGACATTGAATACAACGCAGCGAACAATGCCTTTGAGATCACTGTGGTCAATCAGAAGGGTTCCGTCCTTCCCGAGACTGGCGGCATCGGCACCACAATCTTCTATGTCCTCGGCGGACTGCTTGCTGCCGGTGCGATCATCCTGTTGGTCGTCAAAAAACGTATGAGCGTGGAAGGCTGATTTTCACGATACAATAAACAGCTTTTTGCACTTCCGGGGAGTGGAGCACTCCCCGGAAGTGCAAAAAGCAAAGAGATAACTATGCGGCTGTGACGCTCAGACAGATCGCTGCTTGTATTATGTCAACTATCCATTGCGGGGAACGGTTTTTACCGTTCCGAATAGCAGAACCGACCAACGAAAAAGAGACAACACCAAGGAGAATCCTTCAATGAAGTCAAAATGGATGACCATCGTACTGATACTCGTGATGGTTGCAGGACTGTCCTTGCTGCTGTATCCGAGTTTTGCCTCGTATTGGAACACCAATCACGCTACTAGAACGATTGCGACCTATTCGGAAGATATCAGCGTATTAAAAGAAGATCGAATTACTGAGATATGGCAAAACGCGGTAGAATACAATAAGAATTTTCGCGGCGGCGGCGGTGCAGGCGGCACCCTCACCGAAGAACAGCTTGCCGCATACAATGCACTTTTGAACATCGGTGATACCGGGATGATGGGTTTTATTGACATCGATTGTCTTAATGTTTCGCTACCAATCTATCACGGCACATCCGAAGGTGTCCTGCAGGTCGCTGCGGGACATCTGGATTGGACCTCACTTCCGGTCGGCGGGGAGGGCACGCACTGCGTTATTTCCGGTCACAGAGGTCTTCCCAGCGCAAAGCTATTCTCCGATCTGGACAAGCTGCACGAGGGACAGACCTTTACGCTGACCGTACTTGATACAGTGCTGACCTATGAGATTGACCAGATCCGCATCGTTGAGCCGGAAAACATCAGCGACCTGGTGATCGTTCCCGGCAAGGATTACTGCACCTTGCTCACCTGCACGCCCTATGGCGTCAATACACACCGCCTGCTTGTGCGCGGTCACCGCATTACAACGCCCGAAAACTCACTGGGGGCGCGGGTGACATCCGAGGCAATGCAGATTGAGCCGTTGATCGTCGCATCGCTCATGGCCGTCCCGCCGCTGCTGGTGTTGCTGATCCTGGTATTTTCAAGAAAGAAAAAATCTCCCACATTTTCGGAGGTGAGAAATCGTGAAGAAGTGGACTAAACTGTTTTTTACTGCACTGAGCGCTCTGCTCCTTTTGAACAGTCTCTCGCTGCAGAGCTTTGCCGCAGACAAAATCGACACGGCACAGGAGGCCTCTCTGACCATCTGCTATGTGCATGAAGAGCAGCCGCTGTCTGACGCGGAGTTCAATCTCTACCGCGTTGCGGATGTCAGCGCAGATGTGCAGTTCACGGTAGACGAAGCCATTGCATCCTATCCCGTGGATTTCGAGAATATGGATGAAGACCGCTGGGCAGTACTTGCCAATACCCTACAGGGCTATGTAGAAAAGGACGCTCTCATGCCCTCCGCAAGCGGCAAGACCGATACAGCCGGTCGGCTGGTCATCCAGAATCTGAAGCCCGGTTTGTACCTTGTGCTCGGTACCCGTGTGACAGTCGGAATCTCCGTTTATTCCGCCGTTCCGTTCCTGATCTGCATTCCGTCCGCGGACAATAGCACCGGCGAATGGAACTATGACCCTGTTGCATACCCTAAAACCACGGTGAACGAAGTCCCTCCCGTACCCGAAAAAACGACTGTCAAGGTACTGATGATATGGAACGACAAGGGCAGCGAAAGCAAGCGTCCTGCGCAGATCAGCGTACAGCTCCTTTGCGACGGCGAGCCGTACAGTACCGTCACGCTCTCCAAGGAAAACCATTGGTCATACATATGGAATGATCTTGACAAGGATCATTCGTGGAATGTCATTGAGATTGCAATCGAGAATTACAAGGTAGAGCAGACAAAGGATGGTATCACTTTCTGCCTGACCAATACATATACGGGTACGCCGCCCGCAAAACCTGATCCTCCGCACAACCCACTCCCGCAGACAGGTCTTCTGTGGTGGCCGGTACCTGCACTCGTGGGCGCGGGCATCATGGTTGTCGTCATTGCACTTGTTCTCCGTAAGCGGTCTGTTAAATGAAAAAGAGAGGAACCGTTCTTTTCATCATCGGTTTGATCTTGATTGCAGCGGGCATAGCACTTGCGTGCTTCAACCTCGTCACAGATGCGAGAGCCGAAGCAGTGGGTAAGACCATAGCAAAACATCTGATGCAGCAGATTCCGCCCACCGTGCCGGCTCTTGATGATCTTCCGCAGTCTTCCGATATGCCGGAGGAGGTGGAATATCCCGACTATCTGCTCGACCCGATGCGCGATATGCCGACCGTTGAGCTGGATGGCATCGCCTATGTCGGTCTTGTGCGTATTCCTTCGCAGGAGCTTGAGCTTTCTGTTCTGGCAGAATGTACTGCGGATAATCTGAAGGTCGCGCCCTGTCGATTTTCCGGCTCGGTCTACCTTGATAACATGGTCATCTGTGCGCACAATTACAGCTCCCATTTCGGCAAAATGATCAATCTGCGTATCGGTGACGCGGTGACTTTCACCGATGTCGAAGGCAATGTGTTCTGCTATTCCGTTCTGGAATTAGAAACCGTTCAGCCCGATCAGCAGGAGTATATGCAGACCGGCGACTGGGACTTGACCCTGTTCACCTGTACCTGGGGCGGTGCAAGCCGTGTGACTGTGCGCTGCGAAAGAGTCCCGAACGAATAAACAGACAAAGGAACTGTAGAACACAGCCCGCGTAAAAAAAAGACAGAAGTCTGTGAAAGCAGGCTTCTGCTTTTTTGCAAAATAAGCACTGCAGGGTCGGAAGTCGACCCTGCAGTTGATTCAGATCAGACCAAAGTGCTCCAGTGCCTTTTGCAGACCGTCATCGTCACAATCGGCTGTCACATAGTTTGCCGCGGCGATACATTCCGGTGTACCGTTTCCCATCGCCACGCCGATGCCTGCGGCACGAAGCATTTCAATATCGTTTTCCGAGTCACCGAACGCGATACATTCCTCCGGCGTGATGCCGTTACGCCGCAAAATCTCCAGCATGGCGTTCTTCTTGCCGCCGTCGGAGGAAATGAAGTCGTGACCGCAGAGATACCACTGCGTCATGCGGCTCGTGGGCGCACAGGGCAGGACAGCAGAGGTTTCCTCATGATAGAGGAACAGAACGATCTTGTAGATCGGCTTTTTCAGCATCTCACGCAGATCACCGAGCTCCGGAGGTCGGGTGTGGATCGCGTCCATCGCCTGCATCACGCGGTCATTGCGGAAATTGAGGATACTGCGCTCCGCACTGACCATCCAGCAGGCACAGCGGTGTTCCTCCACCCAATCCAACACGCGCTCTGCTTCTACAGGGTCAATGGGCTTGCCGTAGAGCAGACTGCCGTCGGCGGCATAGGCATCCTGCCCATTGTTGGTCAGAATGCCGTCAAATTCCAGACCGTCCAGAAGATGTTCTGTTTTGATCTCAAATTTTGATCTGCCCGTTGCGACAAAGCACTTCACGCTGTTTTTTCGCAGGCGCTCCAGCACGGGCTTCGTCGATGCGGGGCAGATCTTCCTTTTCAGAGAGACCAGCGTCCCGTCGATGTCGAAAAATGCCGCTTTTATCATAGAGCAAGTATTTCGACCTGACCGTCGTTTACAGTCAGCTTGATCTGAGAGATCGGATGCTCAAAGCTGTCGATCATCTTGCCTGCGATACCGTCCTCGATCTCACGCTGAATGGTGCGGCGGAGATTTCTTGCGCCGTAGGTGACGGAGTAGGAGGCTTTGACCAGGTAGTCGATGATGCTGCCTTCCCATGTCAGGCGGATACCGTGCTCATCCAGATTGCCTTTCAGTTCGCCGAGCATAATGGCAGCGATGCCGCGGAAGTTCTCCTCCGTGAGGCGGTTGAAGCACACGATCTCATCCACGCGGTTGATGAATTCGGGGCGGAGGAATTCGCGCAGTGCCTTCATCGCCTTTTCCTTTGTCTGCTCGGAGACGCTGCGACCGAAGCCGACAGAGCCGTCCTTGCGGTCAGAGCCTGCGTTGGAGGTCATGACGATGACGGTATTTTCGAAGTTGACAAGGCGACCCTGCGCATCGGTGATGCGGCCGTCATCGAGGATTTGCAGCAGGACATTCAGCACATCGGGATGTGCTTTTTCCAGCTCGTCAAACAGAATGACGGAGTAAGGCTTGCGGCGGATCTTTTCGGTGAGCTGACCTGCCTCGTCGTAGCCGACATAGCCGGGAGGAGAGCCGATCAGCTTGGAGACGGAATGACGCTCCATATACTCCGACATATCCAGACGCACAAGGC
>PITX01000045.1 GCA_017577345.1 Clostridiales bacterium | reverse complement strand
ACCGTATATCGGAAACGCTCAAAATCTGCAAGGGACAGATTGCCACGGTTTGCTCCGCAAACCTCGCAATGACACCGATAGCCGCTCACTCTGATTTTGACGGTTACGGACTTTTTTGACAGTCTGAACTGCCGTGGGTACATAACCCACGGCAGTAATTTTCTCAGTATTCTACAGGCTCGCTGAGCGGCAGCTCCAGCAACTTCGGCTCCTGCAGCAGATACTTGATGAGCCGCACGGTCTTGGCATAGTAATAGCCGTCTGCAATCCGCTCGTCGATCGTCAGACCGATGTCCACCGTTTCACGCATCTCGACATTGCCGTTTTCGTCATAGTGTGCCGTCTTTTTCTTCTCACCGATCAGGCAGAACACGGAGGTCGTTCCCCAGTTTGTCAGGTGATGGTAGCCGCACTTGAGCTTGATAGAGCCGACATTCGACAGCACGACAGAGGAATAATACGGGTCTGTTTCAATCAGAGATTGCGGACATTTTCCGTGCTTTTCCAGCTTCACAATAAACCATGTCACTGCCTTGGAGAGAAAACGCGGCATCCGGTTAAACAGATCCATGCTCTCCGTGGAGCTGTCCAGCTTCTCACTGCGGCAAGCAGTCACCTGCTGACGGATAGATTCATGGATCGTGTCGATCGTATCGGTCGGCTTGGTATGGATAAATGCCAGTGCCTCGTCCGATTCGTCTTCGAACACCTTCTTGATCGTGAACGCCGCGCTGATCTCGTTGCGCTGGTACATATTCTTGTTGGCAATAAAACGGTTCATCTTCGGGCGCAGTGTGATCGTCTTGACCATCGCCGCCAGAATAACATGGAATATCGTATACTTGAAGTCCGGATTGGCCGCATTCTTTTCCGTCAGATATGCGTTGATATTTTCCAGATCAATTCGTTCCGAAATATACGCCTCGTTATCACATCGGTTCGGATAGATGATCGGCATAATAAAATGCATTGGGTCGATTTTTCGCAGGAGCTTGCCGTCTTTGCGGTCGCCAAAGCGTCTTTTTTCTTTCTTTTCCATCCATTTTCTCCCCCTTATGCGCCCCATTATACCGAAATGAACAACAACTGTCCATAAATCTTTCTTTTTCTTATTACATTCTTGTCAATCTGACAAAAGAATGCTATACTGTTGCAGTAAAGGAGGTCGGAAATGAAGAAGCTTTTGTGCGCGATTTTGATGATCGCGCTCCTTGCCTGCTGCTGTGCCTGCGGTCTGGTGGATACCGACGCGCTTGTGCAGGAAATCAGCGATATTATCACATCCGAGCTGCAAGCTGATGTCACAGAGTTTCCTCCCGCCACAGAGAATACACAGACAACTGTCTCCGAGGCTGCCGCGATTGACGAATATGGTGCCTACTCCTCCAAGGAGGATGTCGCGCTCTATATCCTCACCTACAACAAGCTGCCGGAGAATTTCATCACAAAGAACGACGCCCGTGATCTCGGCTGGGAGGGTGGCTCTTTGGAGCCGTATGCACCCGGCAAGAGCATCGGCGGTGACCGCTTCGGCAACTACGAGGGACTTCTGCCCGAAGCACCGGGACGCACTTACACGGAATGTGACATCGACACCTGCGGCGCAAGCTCCCGCGGTGCAAAGCGCATTGTCTTTTCCAACGACGGTCTGATCTATTATACGGAAGACCACTATGAAAGCTTTACACTGATTTACGGAGGAGACGCATCATGATCTATCTGCATCTGGACGCATCGAATGTGACAAACCGCAGTGATCTGCACGACCTGTTCGCACAGACGCTTTCCCTGCCGGAATGGTACGGGAGGAATTTAGATGCTCTGCACGACTGTCTGACCGCGCAGAGCGAGGATGTGTGCATTGCCGCAGCCGAAGATGAGCTGATCGGCACGCTGGGCGAGCGCTATGTTGGGCAGCTTCTGCGGTTGCTCCGGGACAGTGCGGAGGAAAATCCGCACATTACGCTCAAATAACCCAAATGCAAGGCTTTCCGGTTTGTGAAGCCTTGCATTTTTTATTTTATCTGATATAATAAATTCAATTTTCAAAAGGAGGGCGTCCGTCATCAAGAAAGAGAAACAGCCGGGTCTGTTCCGCTATATCGGAAGCTGTCTCGGCAACTACAAGAAATGGACGATTGCCGCCGCCGTCTGTGGCTGGACGGAGGTCATTCTTGAAATATTCATCCCGATTTTAATGTCCGTCATCGTGGACGGCGGTCTGTACCGCGAGGAGGATTTCATGCTGAAATCCCTGTTCCCGGAGGCTCTGATCGCAGACCGGAACGCGTTTGTCCTCGTTGTCGGCGGCATCATGGTGTTTGTCGCCTGCCTTTCTATGGTCTGCGGTCTGCTCAGCGCACGCTTTGCCGCTATCGCAGGACAGGGCTTTGCCAAGAATCTGCGCACCAATCTGCTGGCGAAAATTCAGGGCTTTTCCTTTGCCAATACTGACCGTTTTTCCACACCCAGTCTGATCACCCGCGCCACGACCGATGTCAACGCCGTCCGCAACTCCATGCACCAGCTTCTGCGAACGCTGACGCGTTCGCCGATCATGCTGATTATGGCGACCGTGATGGCATTCACGATCTCTGCTCGTCTGGCGTTGATTTTCCTGGTTGCTATTCCCCTGCTTGCTGCAGTGCTGTTCATTTTGATCAAAATCGGTCAGCCGCGTTTCCGCAAGATGCTGATCAGGATGGACGATATGAACCGCGCAGTGCAGGAAAATTTAGTCAGCAGCCGCGTGGTCAAAGCATTCGTGCGCGGAAAATATGAGTCCGAGCGCTTTGAGAATACGGCAGAGGATCTGCGGCAGGCAACATTGTCCTCCTCTCGCCTGTTCACGATGACCGGCCCCATTCAGATGGGCATTATGTGGCTGTGCACCGTTCTGCTCCTGTTATTGGGCGGTCGTGAGATCATCTTCAAAACAACAGGTCTGCTGACCGGTGAGCTCATCAGCATGGTCAGCTATGCCACGCAGGCAGTCAATTCCCTTACCATGCTCTCATGGCTCGTTATGTCCATGTCAAGAGCGCAGGCGTCCCTGGTCAGAATCAATGAGGTATTTGACGAAAAAGAGGACATTGCCGACGGTCCCTCCGATGCGGAGGTCAGAGATGGCAGTGTGGACTTTGAAGATGTATGCTTCAGCTATTCCGGCGATGCCGAAAAGCTCGCTCTGAAAAATATTACACTCCACATTCATAGCGGTGAGACTGTCGGCGTGATCGGCGGCACGGGTGAAGGCAAATCCACCCTTGTCAACCTGATCCCGCGCTTTTACGACACGCTGTCCGGTACAGTAAAGGTCGGCGGGCTCGATGTAAAGGAATATTCTCTGAAAGCCCTGCGCCGCGGCGTCTCCATGGTGTTGCAGAACGGCTCTCTGTTCTCCGGGACGATCGCGGACAATCTGCGCTGGGGTAAGCAGGATGCAACCGAGCAGGAAATGAAGGATGCCTGTGCCGTTGCCTGTGCAGATGAATTTATTGACCGCTTCCCCGACGGCTACGAGACCGTTTTGGAGCAGGATGCGGCAAATCTTTCCGGCGGTCAGAAGCAGCGCATGCGTATTGCCCGCGCCGTCATTAAGCAGCCGAAGATTCTAATTCTCGACGATTCCACCAGTGCGGTCGATATGGCGACCGATGAACACATTCGCCGCGCTCTGCGCACCTCCCTGCCCGGCACGACGAAAATCATCATTGCCCAGCGGATTGCCTCCATCATGACCTGTGACCGCATTATCGTCCTCGACGAGGGACGCCTGTCCGACATCGGCACGCATAGTGATCTGATGCAGCGCAGCAGCATCTACCGCGAGGTCTACGACAGCCAGATGAGACAGGAGGCGAAGACAAATGCCTAAAGTCGAATTGCGCAGCTACAAGAAAGCGCAGACTCCTGTCGGTACGCTTCTGCGCCTGTTCCGCTATTTCCGCCACTGCCGTCTGCTTTTGATCAGCGCGATCGCCTCGATCATTCTCTATTCCGTTGCCACGATCGCCGCCTCGTATCTGATGCGTCCGCTGGTCGATCTGCTCGAATCGCCGAGCGGTCTCGGCATCAGCGAGCTCTATGCAAAGTACATTGCCCTCCTGATCGGGCTTGTTATTCTCTATCTTTTCAGTGCGTTGACCAACTACCTGCTCAATCGTCTGATGCTCGAATGCAGCACGGTCATCATGCGCCAGCTTCGCACGGAGCTGTTTTCCAAGATGCAGAAAATGCCGATCAGCTATTTCGATCAGCATACGAACGGCAGTCTGATGAGCTATTTCACCAACGACATTGAAGCGACTAATGAGCTGCTGCAGCACAGCATCACGCAGATGCTGATTTCCGTCATTTCCCTTGCAGGCGTCATTGCGATGATGCTCGTGCTTTCCATGAAGCTCTTTGCCATCATGGTCGTGCTTGCCGCACTGGTCGTCGTTGCTGTGCGCATCACCACGAAAATCAGCAGCCGCAGCTACCGCGCTCAACAGAAGCACGCCGCTTCCGTCAACGGCTATATTGAAGAAATGATCGCAGGACAGCGTGATATCAAGGTGTTCACGCATGAGAAGGAGGTCATGGAGGGCTTTGAACCGATCAATGAAGCACTTTATACTGCCTCCACCACGGCAACCACCGCTACAAGCGTTGTCGGTCCGATTCTCAACAATCTTTCGCATATTTTCTACGCCATCACCTGCGCCATCGGCGTTCTGTGGCTGACCGGCGAAGGTGCCGGCGGTATTCTGATCACCTTCCTGCAATACATCCGCCAGTTTGCCAACCGCGTCAGTCAGATTTCCGAGCAGTTCAACTCCATTATGCTGGCACTTGCCGGTGCGGAGCGAATTTTCGCCGTGCTGGACAGTGAGCCGGAGCTGGACGAGGGCACCGTCACCCTGCAAAAGGACGGTGCAGACTACAGCTGGATTCCCGAAAACGGCGAGAGCGTTCCCCTGCGCGGCGATGTCCGCTTCTACGATGTGGATTTCTCCTATGTGCCGGAGAAGCCCGTTCTGCAAAAGCTTTCGCTCTATGCAAAGCCCGGTCAGAAGATCGCCTTTGTCGGCTCGACCGGTGCGGGAAAAACAACGATTACGAATCTGATCAACCGCTTCTATGACATTCAGTCCGGTCAGATCACCTATGACGGCATTGATGTCAGAGAGATCAAAAAGGACGATCTGCGCCGTTCCCTCGGCATTGTTCTGCAGGATACGCACCTGTTTACGGGCACGGTAATGGAAAACATCCGCTACGGCCGTTTGGATGCGACCGATGAAGACTGCATCCGTGCCGCAAAGATCGCCAACGCACACTATTTCATCTCTCACCTACCGCAGGGCTATGACACCGTGCTGGTCTCCGACGGCGCAAATCTGAGTCAGGGACAGCGTCAGCTCGTTGCCATCGCCCGCGCCGCCGTCTCCGAAGCCCCCGTGCTGATTCTCGACGAGGCGACCTCCTCCGTCGATACCCGCACGGAAAAACTCATTGAGCGCGGCTTGGACGGTCTGATGCGCGGCAGGACGGTCTTTGTGATCGCTCACCGTCTCTCAACCGTCCGCAATGCAGACGCGATTCTGGTTTTGGAGCACGGGAAGGTCATAGAGCGCGGCAATCACGATGATCTGCTGGCGCTGAAGGGAAAATACTATCAGCTTTATACCAACATGATCGAACTTTCCTAACGAAAAAGGACGGCTTTTCAGCCGTCCTTCAACGTGTCGAAAAACCCTTTTCGACACGCTGACAGGCTGTCAAAAAGTTCGGAAGACAAGCAACTCGCGTCCGTCGGCGTACATAGGTACGGTAGGACGCGGGTTGCGCAGTAAGTCAAAATCCTTGCGAAAGCAAGCATTATTTTGGTTGAAAAGTTCGGAATACTCTGAATTTTGAAAAATGCAAAATCTCTGCATCACGCCAAAAAAGTTTGACTGATTTTGACGGTTACGGACTTTTTTGACAGTCTGAAGGACGGCTTTTCAGCCGTCCTTTTTCCTATGAAATCAATACTGCATCAGTGGGGCAGAACCGTCATCCTCGGCGTTTTCTACCGCCTGCACCTCTACCTCGTAGCTGTAGCTGTCGTTGACTCTGACCTTGACCACATCACCGACCGCCGCACCGAGCACTGCCTTTCCCAACGGTGACTCCATGCTGATAAACCCGGCATTCGGGTCGATGCGCACGGTGGAAACGATCTGAATGGTCATCGTCTCGTCATCCTCCGGCAGATAGACCGTCACCCTGTCATAGAGCTTGACCCTGCCGAGCTGTGACGGGTCACCTTCCTGCCCGTCGTCGATGATCTGCGCGGTCTTGATCATGTTTTCCAAGTAGCGCATACGGCTGTCATTGCGCCGCTGTGCCTGCTTTGCAGCCTTGTACTCATAATTCTCGCTCAGGTCGCCAAATTCACGCGTCCGTTTCACTTCCTCAATGATCTTCGGTCTCTGATTGAGGCGACGATCCTCCAACTCCGCCTCCATCAGGGCAATGTCCTTTTTAGTCAGCTTGTCATACATGAAATATGCCTCTTTTCAAATACCCGGACGGCACAGCTCAAAGATGGGCAATGCGCCGTTCATTTTTGTTTCCGTTACTTCCTGCACCGTGCGCAGGGTCCAGCTGAACTCCTGCACGCCCCACAGCTTACGGCTCACGACTGTACCAAGACATTTCCGATCCTGAAATTTATAAGCGACAAAATGCGGCATCGTCAGCACATTTGTGAACAGGTGGGTCAGTGCAAATGCCGCAAACGCACTTAGACCGTTGCGGTCTTTGTTAAAGTTCGCGGAGAGCTGCCCGCGAATGATGTTCGGACGGTGTTTTCTCAGCCAAAGCAGCACACGCGGGTCAAAGGATTCGATGCAGTATTGCAGCTTCGGGAAGCGATCCAGCAGCTCGCAGACCTGCTGTGTCAGGGCAGCGTGATTCTTGCCGTATGCCTTGATTTCGATAATCAGAGGTGTTCTGCCCTCAAAAATCGGCAGTACCTCCTCCAGATACGGAATTCTCTCCTCGGTTTCCTGCAAATGCAGGGCATCCAGTTCCTGCGCCGTGCAGTCGCAGATATTCGCATCCACTCCGGCTGTCCGCAGGAGCTTCTCATCGTGCATGACCACGAGCCGTCCGTCTTTGCTCAGATGCACATCCAGCTCTGCGCCGTAGCCGTATTCCGCCGCAAGCCGGAATGCCCGCAGAGAATTTTCCGGCAGTCCGTGCTCGATATCGTGCAGGCCGCGGTGAGCGTAGGAATACGCAGCAAGACCGTAAAACCCGTTCTTTTTCCGCTTGCCGATCGGCAGAACAAGAAACAGAATCAGGAGCAGTACCAACAGGCATAATAGAATCAGCAAAAATAACTTCATTGTCAATCCTCAACATCCAGTGCTTCCAGACCGCGCTTTGCAACCGGCTTGTTATCGCCGTGCATGACAAAGAGCATCGTGCCGAACGCCAGTCCTGCAAAAACCGTTGCATACGGGAACAGGGTCGTCATACCCATCTTATCCATCAGCAGTCCGGACAGCAATGGCGTGACCGTCTGCGCCGCCATGCTCGCGGTGTAGTAAATGCCGGTGTACTTGCCGACATCGCCGCCGCGGCACATTTCAACGACCATCGGGAAGGAATTGACATTGATCGTAGCCCAGCCGATACCGGCAAGAGCAAACATGCAGTTCATCAGCAGGGTCGGACTGCTCTCCCGCAGGAAGCAGGCGACAAGAAATGCCGTTGTCAGCATCACGATGCCCGCAAGGATAGTCTTCTTTCTGCCGACCTTGGACGAGACAATGCCGACCGGCAGATAGGAAATGATTGCCGCTGCCTGTGCAACGATCAGGGTGAAGTTATAGTCCTTATTCAGAATATTCGTCGCATAGACGGAATACTTGGAGGTCACGGCGTTATAGCCCATAAACCAAAGGACAATCGAGGCAAGCAGGAAGATCAGGCTGCGCTTCTCGCCCTTGCCAAGCTTTTTCTTGCTCGTCTGTGATTCTTCTTCCTCGTCAATGCCGAAGTGCTTGCTCTCCTCCTGCATTTCCTTTGCAAAGCGCGGCTCACGCACCTGCCACATGAAAATGCCGAGTGCCAGGAGCATAATGCCTGCGATCACCGCAAAGTAAAGCGTATAGCTCATCATGGAATTTTTAACGGCACTCGTCGCAAATACCATGCCCAAACCGAGCACCACGATACCGCCGGCACTTCCCATCAGATTGATGATCGCATTTGCCTTGGAACGCAGGGGCTTGATCGTCACATCCGGCATCAGTGCGACCGCAGGAGATCGGAAGGTTGCCATAGAAACCAGCACGACCAATAACAGCAGGATAAAGAACACCAGTGTCATGGGGTTCTCCGCCGTCTGCTGCCAGGCATATGCCTGCCTCGCGGGAACGACATAGTCCGTATAGTGCGGATTGGTAAATGCCTTGCCGTCCGTATGCTTGGCAAGAC
>PITX01000044.1 GCA_017577345.1 Clostridiales bacterium | reverse complement strand
TATCAAGACTGCTAACACCGAAACCGGCGAATGGGAATTCGTCACGGTGCAGGGCATCAACTAAAAAACTGCATCCAGCTATAATCTGGCGGGAGTTCACCCTCCCGCCAGCTTCAGCGTATCGAAAAACCTTTTTCGATACGCTGACAGGCTGCTGAAAAAGTTCGGAAGACAAGCAACTCGCGGCTCGTCGGCGTACATAGGTACGGTAGAGCACGAGTTGCGCAGTAAGTCAAAATCCTTGTGAAACAAGCATTTTTTGCTTGTCATTCCGAGCAAACAATGCGAGTGTGGGAATCTGTCCGTATCGAATAAGCAATGCAATAATTGAAAGGAAAAGATTGCCACGCAGCCTACGGCTGCTCGCAATGACAAATACGAGTTGACAGCAAAAAAGAAGGGTGCAAACGCACCCTTCAATTCTTTTTGATATTACAGCTCGCGGAGAGCGTCAATGAGGACGGTCTTTGCGTTCGTTTTTTCGTCTCGGTACTTGATGACGCGCGCCGGTGCACCTGCAACGACGGCGTTTTCCGGCACATCGGCAGTTACGATCGCACCCGCCGCAACAACGGCGTTCGCGCCGATCTGCACACCCTCTAAGACGACGGCATTTGCGCCGACGACGACATTGTCGCCGACAACGACAGGCATTGCACTGGGCGGCTCGATCACGCCTGCCAGAACGGCATTCGCGCCGATATGGCAATGCTTTCCGACCGTGGCGCGTCCACCGAGGATCGCTCCCATGTCGATCATGCTGCCCTCACCGACAGAAGCTCCGATATTCAGCACCGCGCCCATCATGATGACCGCGTTATTGCCGATTTCCACGCCGTCGCGGATGATCGCGCCGGGCTCCACTCTCGCGTGCAGGTTTTTCACATCCAGCATCGGGATAGCGGAGTTCACGGCGTTGTTTTCCACGCGCACATGGCTGATCTTTTCCGCATTGGCGCGAAGCTGAGGCTCAATGCTCTTCCAGTCACCGAACAGAACCTTCAGCCCGTTGCCGCCGCCGAAAACCTCCGCATCGGAAAATTCGCAGGGTGCTTCCTCCTGCAAATAGACACGCACCGGCGTTTTCTTCTCCGCCGTGCGGATCATCTCGATAATTTCGTATGCTTCCATGCTTACCTCACCGTGCGCTTGCGGCGCAGCATCTCGCGCCAGTCAAGATCGCCGCGCTGCAAACCCAGAATCAGCATTTCCGCGGAGGCAAGATTGGTCGCCACAGGAACATTATAGGTGTCGCAAAGATGAATGGTCTGCACGATCTGCTGATCCTCCCACGGGTCTATGCTGTTCGGATCGGCAAACATCAGCACCAGATCGACCTCGTTATAGGCAATGCGTGCATCCACCTGCTGATGGCCGCCCTGATTATGAGATAAAAACAGCGTCACGGGAAGTCCGGTCGCTTCCGCGACCAGTCTGCCGGTCGTCGCGGTGGCGGAAATACTGTGCTTTGCAAGGATACTCTTATATGCCGTACAGAACTGCACCATCAGTTCTTTCTTTTTGTCGTGTGCAAGAAGCGTAATATTCATCATATCACCTCATCACAGTTTCATCAGTGGCATCGGTACACCGCGCAGCCTTCTGGAAATCCGCAGGCACGCCTCTGCGGCACCGCCGCCTGCCGAGAGAATCAGCGCGTTGCCGAATGCCGCGGAAAGCACGACCTTCGGATCCTCCGGCACCAGTCCCAACAGCGGCAGTCCGACCTCGTCCATGATGTCGTCCACCGTCAGGTTCATCTTCGAGAACATGCGCGGCGTGACGCGGTTGACGATCAGCCGGATCTCTTCTTTCCCGTCCAGCATCAAAAGCTCTGCCGCACGACCCGCGTCACGCATGGAGGCGGGATCGGGCGTGGAGATCATCAAACAGCGGTCGGCGTATTTTGTTGCCAGGCGGAAGCCTGCACCGATGCCGGCAGGGGCGTCGATCAGGCAGAAATCGAACTCCTTGCGCACATCCTCCAGCAGCTTGCCGAAGTCTTCGATGCTGACCTGATCCTCGTTCTCACGCACCGGCGCGGTCAGCAGGAAAAGGTTGGAAAACCGCGGATGCACCGACGCATCGGAAAGGCCGTAATAGCCGTGGAGCACATCGGTGAATGCGACGATCGACTGATCTGCCATGCCCAGAGCAATATCCAGATTGCGCAGACCGAAATCCGTATCAATACACAGCACCCGTTTGCCGTCTACCGCTAAGCAGGTTGCGATCGCAGCGCAGAGCGTCGTTTTACCCGTACCGCCCTTGCCCGAGATGATGGAAACGACTTCGCCCAATGCATTCACCTTCCTTTGCCTCTACTTTTCTGATTATAGTATACTGTATTTCTCTTCTGATTTCAATATCGAATTTTCTGTGGGCTTTCAAAAAAGGCTTGACAAAGGAAATTTATTTGATATAATAAATTTAGTAATGATATTTATTATTATTTAGGAGATGAGCCTATGGTTGCACGAAAGCACAGCAAAAAGCGCGACGCGATTTTAGAGTGTATCTGCTCGACGAAATCGCACCCGACTGCCGACTGGGTCTATTCGCAGCTCAAACCGCAAATCCCCGATCTGTCTCTCGGCACGGTGTACCGCAATCTTGCCGCCTTCAAAAGTGAAGGCGTGATCGCCTCCGTCGGCACGGTGGACGGCATGGAGCGTTACGACGGCAACACCCTGCCCCATCCGCATTTTGTCTGCACGCACTGCAACGCCGTCATTGATGTAGAGGAGATCGACCCTCCGCAGGAGCTTGCTTTGCAGGTGCATTGCGGCTCCGTGCGCGACTGTGTCCTGACCTTCTACGGCATCTGTAACCAATGCGTCAGCGTAGACGCACAATAATAAATTTTTGGAGGATAAAAATATGAAGAAGTATGTTTGCCCCGTTTGCGGTTATGTCCATGAAGGCGATATGCCCGAAGATTTCAAGTGCCCCCTGTGCGGCGTTCCCGGCGCGAAGTTCAAGCGGATGGAAGAAGGCGCAGCTCTGGCAGCAGAGCATGAGTTCGGCATCGGTGCAAAGCTCGGCGGCGTTCCCGAAGAAGATAAGAAGTACATTCTTGAGCAGCTCAAGGCGAACTTCAACGGCGAATGCAGCGAAGTCGGTATGTACCTGTGCATGGCGCGCATCGCGCACCGTGAGGGCTATCCGGAAATCGGTCTGTACTGGGAAAAGGCTGCTTACGAAGAAGCAGAGCACGCGGCGAAGTTCGCAGAGCTGCTTGGCAGCACCTTAGAGCCCAACATGACCGACTCCACCAAAAAGAATCTTGCATGGCGCGTTGACTGCGAATTCGGCGCAACGCAGGGCAAGTTCGACCTTGCCGCCTGCGCAAAGAAGAACGGTCTCGACGCCATCCATGACACTGTTCACGAAATGGCTCGCGACGAAGCAAGACATGGTAAGGCATTGAAAGGATTACTGGAGAGATATTTTAAGTAAGCCGCAAACCCTTGTAAATCAAGGTTTTCCCACACGGGAGGATGATACCGTCATCCTCCCGTGTCAGCGTGTCGAAAAACCTTTTTCGACACGCTGACAGACTGTCAAAAAGTTCGGAAGATAGGACGTTTGCGAGCGCCGCCAGTGGCGGAAACAGCGAGCAAAAAGGAGTGGCAGCGGTCGAAAAAATCGAGGGCGGAATACGCACGAAGATTTTTTCGGGTACCGCAACAAAGGCAACTCTCACTCGTCGGCGTACATAGGCTCAAAGAATAACCGATGGGCAATCCAACGAAGTGATTGCCCATCGGAGAGGAAGCGCAACGGAATGATTGAGCTTTGCCGCTTGCGGCGAAGCGAAGAATATGCAGTTTGCGCTGACGAAGTTGCGCAGTAAGTCAAAATTTCTAATCATCTTTACATCTTTCATAACCGATAGGGACAGATTGCCACGGTTTGCTTCGCAAACCTCGCAATGACAAATCTGTTCATACCAATCTTTATTTTGACGGTTACGGACTTTTTTGACAGTCTGAAAAAGCGGCAGGGGAGACCCTGCCGCTTTTTGCATCTATTGGAGAATTAAGAAAATCGCAAGCGTCATGACAACGGAAACGGAATCCTCCGTACCTTCCGACAGCAGAAGCAGCATAATGAGCAGCAGGAGAAGATCGCCGCTGTCCATACCCGGGAATAGCTTTTCCAAAAACGGGACAGGATACGGCGCGGCTGTATTCTGCGGCTGTGATTTTGATATTTCAGGCTTCGGAGGAGGCGGCAGTACGGGCATGGGCGGGGGAGATGGCGACACAGGCGGTTTCGGCGGCGGTGCAGGCATGGGCGGCGGAGATGGCGGCACAGGCGGTTTCGGCGGCTCCGGCTTTCTGTCCGGAATGTCCTGACGGCGATACTGCCCGTTTCCGCTCGGCATATATCGGTGATACATGACCTAACCTCCCTGTTTCCCCGGAAGATCTCCGTAATTGCGCAGAGCAAAGCCCGCCAGATGCGAAATTTTTGCGATCTGCAGTGCACGGTCGATATTTCCGCGCCGCTCCGGACGCAGATAGGGCTTGAGCGCGTTGAGCAGTGCTTCCTGTTTGCCGTCGGACTGTTGCGCCTGTTGCATCATCCCGAAAAATGCCTTCACAAAGCTGTCATCCGACTTTCGCGGCGGGGCAGAAGGCGCGGAGGATGCTTCCGGCGGCTGCAGCCCGAAGGACTGCGCAAGGGACAAGATCTGCGCCATGCTGTCGGGGTCATTCAGGATCTGCTGCAGCTGTTCCTCCAGACCTTCCACCTCATCACCTACTTTCCGTTGATTTTCTGCAGGAGGTCGCTTGCCTCCTGCGACTGCATCACGGGCTTGAGCAGTTCCTGCGCAGCTGCGACATTTCCTTTCTGAAACTCTGCAGCGGCCTGCTGCATATTTTTCCCGCTGTCACGCTGCAGAAGAGCAATGAGCTGCCTGCCCTCCGGCGAGGCAAGGAGCTTGCTCATCTGCTGCGCAGAAAATTGTGAATTATTTTGCATGGAGATTGCCTCCTTTTTCGTAATCTGCTATAATATATATATGTTTCTGACCGCGAAAGGGTGACACCATGAAGATTCTCGTTCTTTCCGATTCCCACCGGGAGGAAAACTACCTGCGTTCCGCGGTGCAGCGGGAACGGCCGGATGCCGTCATTCATCTGGGCGACTATGCCTCCGATGCACGGGTGCTGGAGCAGGAATATCCTCGCCTGCCTGTGTGCACGGTGCGCGGCAACTGCGACCGCGATGCAGCCGATGTGCAGGAGGAGGCTTTGCTGGAATGGGAGGGCGTTCAAATTCTGGCAACGCACGGTCATCGCTATCATGTGAAATCCGACCTGCTTACATTAAGATATGCTGCACTGGAAAAGGGCGTGCAGGTCGTCGCGTTCGGTCATACGCACATTCCTTACTGCGAGGAGTCGGATGGTCTGTGGATGCTCAACCCGGGTGCCTGCGGCAGACTGTTCCCGTCCTATGGGATGATCGAAATAAAAAACGGCACTGTACAGTGCCGTGTGATGGAGGAAGCATTATGATTTTGGCAGTGGATATCGGGAATACCAATGTGGTACTCGGCTGCATCGAGGACGGCAACATCCTCTTTGAAGCGCGCATGGCAACGGATAAGCTCAAGACCTCGGATCAGTATTGTGTGGAGCTGAAAAGTATGCTGTCTCTCTATGAGGTCTCCACGGAGAAAATCAGCGGAAGTATCGTTTCCTCTGTCGTTCCGCCGGTGCTCAATTCCGTTACGACCGCGATCCGCAAGCTGACCGGCAAAAACTGCCTTGTGGTCGGTCCGGGGATCAAGACGGGCATGAATATCCGCATGGACAATCCGTTGGAGGTCGGCAGTGATCTGATCGTCGCCTCGGTTGCCGCGATCGCGCAGTACGGTGCGCCGCTGCTGCTGGTGGACATGGGCACGGCGACGACCGTGACCGCAGTCGATGCGAGCGGCGCATTCATCGGCGGCTGTATCTGCCCCGGCGTGAAAATTTCCATGGAGGCACTGACTGAACGAACGGCACAGCTTCCCGGCATCAGTCTGGATGAGCCGGAGTATGCCATCGGAAAGAATACGCGCGACAGTATGCGAAGCGGTATCATGTTTGGCGCAGCGGCGATGCTGGACGGACTGCTTGACCGCATGGAAGCGGAGATGGGCGGCAAGGTCAAGGCGATCGCAACCGGCGGAATGTCCAGATTTATCACCCCGCTGTGCAGGCGCGAGCTGATTTACGACCGCAGTTTGATGCTCAAGGGACTGTGGCTGATTTATCAGAGAAATCTTAAATAGCGGCAAGAAATGCCGCCAGCGCGACAAAGAAGCCTGCACCGATGCCGAGCGTGACGATGCTCTCTACGGCGGCGGTGACGGTCTGATAGCGGTACTCCTTCTTATCGGAGCGTTCCTGTGCGGCAGTTTCGGGCAGATAGGGAACCAAATCAATCATGTTGCGCATTGTTTATCTCTCCTTTGTTTTTGATACCCGGATTTTACCACCATTACAGACCGATAAATCGGACTGGAGGAAAGAAAATGAAAGAATTTGAATTTTCATCTAAGGGCGCAGGCATGATCCACGCCTACCGCTGGGAGCCGGAGGGCAAGCCCATTGCCATCGTCCAGCTCGTGCACGGTATTGCCGAGCACATGCTCCGCTATGACGATTTTGCCCGTTTTCTGAATTCCAAAGGAATTCTGGTCGTGGCGGAGGATCATATGGGTCATGGGAAATCCCATGGCAGCGGCGCAGACCTCTATTTTACCGGCGGCTGGACGGCGGCGGTAGAGGACACATACACCCTGCAGCGCACCGTAAGGGAGGAGTTTCCCGATCTGCCGTGTTTCCTGTTCGGTCACAGCATGGGCTCATTCATGGCGCGGACAATGCTCTACCGCTATCCCGAAGCTGACCTGCGCGGTGCCGTCATCTGCGGCACGGCATGGCAGCCTGCACCTGTGCTGACCGCCGGAAGAGCGTTGTGTGCACTGGAAAAGATGCGTCTGGGCGCTAAGGGGCACAGCAAACTGCTGACCAACCTGATGTTCGGTGCGTATAACAAGCAGTTCGGTCAGCCGCGCACGCCGAATGACTGGATCTGCAGTGATCCGGAGGTCGTTGACCGCTACACCGCAGATCCGCTTTGCGGCGGTGAGGCAACGGTCGGTCTGTCGAGCGATATGCTGTCGGGCATTGCGATGAATCAGAAAAAGAGCAACCTTGCGGCGATGCCGAAGGAACTTCCCATCCTGCTGATCGCCGGCAAGAGCGACCCGGTCGGCAATATGGGCAAGGGCGTGGAAAAGACCTATCAGAAGTTCCTGAATGCCGGTATGCGCAATGTAACATTGAAGCTCTACGATGGCAGACATGAGATCCTCAACGAGGGCAATCATACCGAGGTCTATGCAGATATTTGGCAGTTTATGGAAGATCTGCTGTAATTTGTTACTTTTTTGTAATTATTTTCTTCAATTTGTGCTGTAACGCGACATATTGGACTTGACGGATTTCCTTTCGTTTGCTACAATGTGATTGACATAATTCCAACGGGAGTGAAATCATGAAACGATTTTTTCTCAGTCTTCTGCTGATCTTGTGTATCTCGGCAGAGCTGATGATACCGGTCGTCGCCGTGGAGGAGGAGCTTCCTCCTGTTGAAACGGTGACGGAGACTGCGGCACCGACGGAGGACGAAGCGCCTGCCGTGGCACCTGCCAAGCGTTCGCCGCAGACCTATACGACCAGCGAACAGGGCAGAGCGTTCGTCAATGAGCTGTCCGGAGACAGCAAAAGTTTGTCCGGCGCGGAAAGTGCGGTCAACAGCTTTATATCAAAATACGGCGTGAGCCTCAGCCAGCAGCAGTTTGACGCGCTGGTGGACTTCGTTGTTGGCAATATTGATGTACCCAACATTCTTGACAGCAACTATAAGATTCAAACAGTAGTTGCCAGCGGAAACTATACCGATCTGCAGATTGCAAATGCCTTCTGTTCCTGGGTCAAGGACAGCAATGGCTTTTCACAGAGCCGACTCACCCGCCGCCTTCGCGAGATCAAGCTGTTTCTCTACGGCAGCTACACCGGTGTAACACCTGCCTCTTTCCGCTATGTGGTCTTTAACGGCAACGGCGGCAAGCTGTCTGACAACACCGTTTTGTGCTATACACTGAACGGTACATACGCCTCTCTCCCCACGGCGACCTATGACGGCTGCTACTTTGCCGGCTGGTACACCGCGGCGAGCGGCGGGAAGCATCTTTGCAATACCGATACCGTAACGCAGAATTACACGGTCTACGCGCACTGGTCCTCCACTGCGGTTTCTAATCCGAATGAAGCCGGTTCAGAGAATACGACACCGGTCGATCCGCCTACTGACGAATGGCCCGCCCTGCCGGAACTGAAGATCAGCGAGGCGGGCATCCAATTCATCAAAAATCAGGAGGGTTTTGTTGCAAGCCCCATCTGGGACTACGG